>JBDSQP010000425.1:0-5658 GCA_039929755.1 Aeromicrobium sp.
GGTCCCGACCCTCGTGCTTGGTCAAGACGGTCGTCCCACCGCTGCCACGTTCACCGAAGGCCGGAGTCAGATCCGCTTGTCCCGTGCCGAGCTGATTGATTCGGCCGGCATCACATCAGCTTTGCTCGACTCCATCGAGCAGTACGGCCTGATCTCACGACGCAAGTCTCAGGCCTACTACGACGGTCACGACCTGACTGTCGCCTCGGTTATCGCAGAACTTGCCGGTCTCGGGCTGGAGCCGCGCCACCTCAAGATCTTCCGTACGGCGGCAGACCGTGAGATCGGATTGTTCGAGCAGATTGTTTCGCCGGTAGCCAAACAACACGACAAGGCCAGGACAGCTGAACTCACCGGCGCAATCGCTGCATTGTCGATAAGGCTCCACACCGTACTGGTCAAAGATGGCTTGAGCGGCTGAAGCTGTATGCGTGAGGTCGAAGTCGTCGGTGTCCGGGTGGAAATGCCGACCAACCAGCCGCTGGTTCTGTTGCGTGAGGCCGAAGGCACGCGCTATCTCCCGATCTGGATCGGTGCGGTCGAAGCGTCGGCGATCGCATTCGCCCAACAGGGGACCGAGGCCAAGAGGCCGATGACTCACGAATTGATGCGCACGATGATCGAAGCACTGGGCGATGAACTCGTCGAAGTTCGCATCGTCGACGTTAAAGAAAGCGTGTTCTACGCCCAGTTGGTTTTCGCATCTGGTGCAGAAGTCGAAGCCAGGCCATCGGACTCGATTGCGCTGGCGTTGCGTACCGGCACTCGCATTCTGTGCGCCGAGGATGTCCTTGACGAGGCGGGCATTCACGCTGCCCGCGAAGAGGACGACGAGATCGAGAAGTTCCGCGAATTCCTCGACGCGATTGAACCTGAGGATTTCGAACCCTGACTCTCTAGTCAAGGTTTAGAGTTAACGACACGCCCGGAAATGGGCTTGGTCGTTGACCCGGCAAACTCTCACGTTTACCTTGAGAGAACTGCCGAAAGTACGCGGATGGAATTCCGTAGCGGTAGTCTTCCCCTTAACCCATTTTCCGGAAGGCCCGTGGATGAACAAGCCATTGGACGAAGCCGATAAGGCCATCGCCGCCGAAGCCGCAGCACAAGCCGGTGACCAGGGTCTCCTCTTTGCCGACGATCTTTCGCCAATGCCGATCGACACCGGCTTTCGCGGTCCCACGGCCTGCAGTGCGGCCGGCATCACTTATCGCCAGCTCGATTACTGGGCACGAACGGGTCTGGTCGAGCCGACTGTGCGTTCCGCCGGTGGCTCGGGAACCCAACGCCTCTATTCGTTCAAGGACATCCTGCTTCTCAAGATCATCAAGCGCCTCCTCGACGCAGGTGTCTCTCTCCAGCAGATCCGTATCGCCATCGACCACCTGCGTCAGCGTGGCACAGACGACCTGACCCGGGTGACGCTGATGAGTGACGGCGCAAGCGTCTACGAGTGCCGCTCCGCCGACGAAGTCATCGATCTCCTCCAGGGCGGCCAGGGTGTCTTCGGCATTGCCATCGGTGGTGTCTGGCGTGAAATCGAAGGTTCACTCGCGGCACTCCCGAGCGAGCGCGCCGAGCAGGTTGACGAACACAAGGACGAACTCGCGGCACGCCGCCGCGCACGCCTCAGCAGCTGACGCTAGTTCCCACCCTGCTAGTTCCAAACCGGCCTTGTTCCACACTCTGCTTGTTGCCTTGTTCCACGCTCTGCTTGTCGCCTTGTTCCACAATGTGGGAGCGTCGTCGTGTCTCACCTCAGGGACACTGGTAGATTTGTACTGCTTTCGAAAACGTGTGGGAGAGTCTGCTCTCCGCAGCGCCGAAGGGGCAATTCCTCCCCGGAACCTCTCAGGCACAAAGGACCACACGATAGAGGCAGCTCTGAAGCGGTGACGTGACAGATGGGGAGGCTTTTAGCCTCGACCCCATGGAGTGTCCGTGACAGACCAGCAAGAACTCTTCGAATCCCGCCACATCGGCCCGAGTTCCTCGCAGCAAGCAGAAATGCTCAAGCTCGTCGGCTATGACTCACTTGACTCCCTGATGGCAGCGGCCGTTCCACATGGCATCCGTACCTCGACAGAGATGGCGCTGCCTGCTCCGCTCAGCGAGACCGAAGCTCTGTCAACGCTGCGAGAACTTGCCGATCGAAACTTTCCCGGCGTCGCGATGATCGGGCTCGGCTATCACCCGACAGTCACTCCGGCTGTGATCCGCCGCAACGTTCTGGAAGACCCATCCTGGTACACCGCCTACACGCCGTATCAACCCGAGATTTCGCAAGGGCGCCTCGAGGCGTTGCTCAACTTCCAGACCATGATTTCCGACCTGACCGGATTGCCGACAGCGAATTCGTCACTCCTGGATGAAGGCACGGCGGCCGCCGAAGCTATGACGCTGATCCGTCGTGCGTCCCGTGGGCACGACGGCAAGCCGATTGTCCTCGACGCAGGCTGTCTCCCACAGACGATTGCGGTGATCCGTACGCGGGCCGAAGCCATGGGCATTGACCTGCATGAAGCCGACCTCATCAATGGGATGCCCGAGGGTGATTTCGCCGGCGCGATCATCGCCTACCCACGCGCTGACGGCCAACTCGGCGATCCCGCTGCCCTCATCGAGGCGATTCATTCCATCGGAGCGCTCGCCGTTGTCGTTACCGACCCCATGGCCCTGGTCCTGGTCAAGTCGCCCGGATCGCTCGGTGCAGATGTTGTGGTGGGTTCCAGTCAGCGTTTCGGGGTACCGATGTTCTATGGCGGACCTCACGCGGGCTTCATGTCGGTTCGCGAGGGACTTGAGCGGCACCTCCCGGGCCGCCTCGTCGGCGTATCGATCGACAAGAACGGTCGTCCGGCCTACCGGCTTGCGCTGCAGACGCGCGAACAACACATTCGTCGCGAGAAGGCCACGTCCAACATCTGCACGGCCCAGGTCCTCCTCGCGGTCGCGGCTTCCATGTACGGCGTCTATCACGGCGCTGAGGGGCTTCGCCGGATCGCTCACCGCATCAATTCCTTTGCCACGTTGCTCTCCGCGGGCCTGCGTGCCGGGGGAGTGGACGCCGGCAAGGAAGGCTTCTTCGACACGATCGTCGCCCACGTTCCCGGGAAAGCCGCACGTGTTGTCTCTGCCGCACGTGAGGCAGGGATCCATTTACGCCTGGTGGACAGCGACAAGGTCGGCATCACTACTTCCGAACACACGACGCGGGCGCATGTCGAATCGGTCTGGGCCGCCTTCGGCGTCGAAGGAGTCGACGCCGGTGACGAGTCACTGCCTGCGGATCTGATTCGAACAGACGAGTTTCTGACTCACCCAGTGTTCAACGAGCACCGGAGTGAGACGCAGATGTTGCGCTATCTGCGTCGCCTCAGCGATCGAGACTATGCCCTTGATCGCGGGATGATCCCGCTCGGCTCCTGCACGATGAAACTCAATGCGACTGCCGAGATGGAACCCATCAGCTGGCCCGGATTCGCAGACTTGCATCCGTTCGTACCTGCCGAAGACGCCGCAGGAATGATCGAACTGGTGGAAACCCTTGAATCCTGGCTTGCGACGGTCACCGGCTACGCCGCGGTCTCCATCCAGCCGAACGCCGGATCGCAAGGCGAATTTGCCGGCCTCCTGGCTATCCGTGCCTATCACCGCAGTCGTGGCGAAGAGGCTCGCGACATCTGTCTCATCCCGAGTTCGGCGCATGGGACGAACGCGGCCTCGGCCGTGATGGCCGGTATGCGCGTTGTCATCATTAAGGCGACTAAGGCCGGCGAAGTCGACCTCGAAGACCTCAACCGTCAATGCGATATCCACTCCAAGGACCTTGCGGCGATTATGGTCACCTACCCATCCACCCACGGGGTCTACGAGCACGGCATCAGCGAACTGTGCGACATCGTCCACAGCCACGGAGGTCAGGTCTACGTGGATGGCGCCAACCTCAACGCCCTGCTCGGTCATGCTCTGCCCGGCCAATTCGGCGGAGATGTTTCGCACCTCAACCTGCACAAGACGTTCTGCATCCCTCACGGTGGTGGGGGGCCGGGCGTTGGTCCGGTTGCAGTTGGCGAGCACCTCAAGCCGTTCCTGCCGACTCACCCTCTGCACCCGGTCGAGTCGATGCGCGAAGGGGTTGGCGCGATCAGTGCCGCACCCTACGGCTCCGCGGGTATCTTGCCGATCCCGTTCGCCTACATCGCGATGATGGGTGCGGACGGGCTGACCGATGCGACCTCGGTTGCAGTGCTGTCGGCCAACTACATTGCCAAGCGTCTCGGCGACGCCTTTCCGGTCCTCTACACCGGCGACCACGGGCTCGTTGCCCACGAGTGCATCCTCGACGTACGGGATCTGTCCAAGGAGTCCGGGATCACTGTGGATGATGTGGCCAAACGGCTCATCGACTACGGCTTCCATGCCCCCACCATGAGTTTCCCCGTTCCGGGCACGCTCATGGTCGAACCGACTGAGTCCGAAGATCTGGCCGAACTCGATCGCTTCTGCGATGCGATGCTCGCCATCCGCGCTGAGATCGACGCCGTACAAGATGGAACCCTCGACACCGCGGACAATCCTTTGGTCAATGCGCCTCACACGATGCGTGAGCTCAGCGAAGGCTGGTCGCACCCATACTCGGTCGCCACGGGCGCATTCCCCAGTGGGACGACCGATGACAAGTACTGGCCGCCGGTCTCTCGCATCGACCAGGCCTACGGCGACCGCAACCTGGCGTGCTCGTGCCCTCCGATCGAGGCCTTCGCTGAGATCTAGACCCGTGACGGGGCAGATGCCCACCAGCTGATGATTTGGTCGACCACGACATCAGGAGTCTTGACCCACATCAGGTGATCGACAGCGCCTCCCTCAGGAGCCATTGTCTTTGAGTAGACCCATCGCGTCAGTGCTTTCGGGTCGATGAAGAGTTCGACGAATTGCTTGTTGGCCTTCGAAACGGCATAGAGGTCGCCCTGCAGTTGGATCACGAGGCTGGGCGTAGTGATCTTATTCGGGACCGTGAACGGAGGCCTGCCGGTGCGCACGAAACGGGCCCACTCGCGCATGAGTGTTCGAGCGCCAGGGCCGCCGAAGAACGGTTTGGGCAGATAGCCATAAATTCTGGTGAGGACAGGAACCGACGTCCCGAGGACGAGCAGATGAACTCCTCCGTGTGGATAAAACCGGTAGTCAGGCACTGAGGCGCCGACCGTCACGAACCCGTCGCTGGGTGTCCGGTGGATTTCGTGACCGGCGCCCAATTGCGAACCAAGACTGTGGCCAAGCAGGATTACCGGTCTCTCCGGATCGTCCGCCCTGGCCTTGGCAACCGCATTGGCGATGGCGGATATCTCATCGTCGTAGCTCCAGTCATGCGAGCGGGACGCCGTCGGTTCTTCGCGTTCGAACCCGCGCGTGGGCAGAGCTTGTGCCTGCCAGCCACGCTCTGCGAATGACTCGACGAGGGGCCGGTAGAAGCCGGACGGTACGGCCATCGCAGCCGAAATGAGGACAATTGGTTCGGGCATGCCGAAATTATGTCAGGGGCGTATCGACGGTCAGACAGGCATGGCCGCGATCGGCGGCGTGGTCGGTGCCTTCGAGCCACCCTCAGGTTCAACTGTGATCGCCACCGTTTCGGCGCCGACTGTGTCTCTG
>JBDSQP010000426.1:0-2331 GCA_039929755.1 Aeromicrobium sp.
AGCCTGCGCGTCCACCGTGACATCAAGAACGCGCTCGATCCGGCCGGCATCCTCAACCCGGGCAAGATCTTCTAGCCCGATAAACCCATCGCCTGGTGCATGCCCCGAGTCGCGAGCTCATCTGCAAGTTCATTGTCTGGGACGCCGACGTGCCCCTTGACCCAGAACCACTCCACCTCGTGCCGCAAGCACGCGGCCTGCAGTCGCTGCCAGAGGTCCACGTTTTTGACCGGCTGCTTCGCCGAGGTCTTCCAGCCGTTCTTCTCCCAGCCGGCGACCCACTTGGTGATGCCATTGCGCACATAGGTGCTGTCGGTGTGGAGGTGGACGACCACGCGCCGAGTGAGGGCCTCGAGCGCCATGATGGTCGCGGTCAGCTCCATCCGATTGTTGGTGGTCAACTCGGCCTCGCCGCCGAAGAGTTCGCGCAGGTGATCGCCATGCCGCAACACGGCACCCCAGCCGCCCGGGCCCGGGTTGGGAGTGCATCCACCGTCGGTATGGATGACGACAACCTCTTCGCTCACCCGTACATCCTGCCCGATAGGACTCTTCGCCGGCCAACAGGTCAGCGGTAGGGTCCCCCTATGGCTAATGACTGGCGATCGGACCTTGTCGAACGGATTCGCTCACTCATCAACGAGGCCGAGCCCGACGTCGACGAAGAGGCGAAGTGGCGCAAGGCCAGCAACCCCGACGGCGTGCCGACCTTCTCCTGCTCCGGCCTGATCTGCACGGTCGAAACCTACAAGGACAAGGTCAAGGTCACCTTTGCCAAGGGCGCTTCACTCCCCGACCACAGCGGATTGTTCAACGCGAGTATGGATGCGGGTACGCGCCGCGCGATCGACACGTTCGAGGGCGACGAGCTCGACACAGCTGGCTTCGTCCAGCTGATCCGCGAGGCCGTTTCGCTAAACCGGACCTAGCGAGTCCGGCCCCGGTCATCGCGATTGCGCAGTATCGTCCGACGATGGACCAAAGCAAAGTCGTGCCACCCGAGCTGGAACGTGCGGGACTTCTCGGAAGGTTCAACCCCTCAGTCGAAGAGCAATTCAATCGTTGGGTTCTCGATCGGACCTGGCCCGCCGCCCGGGTCGTCCTCTGGACTTCAGTCGTGATCTGGGCAACGATCCCGCTGCTGTTTCCGCTCCTGCTGGATCTGAGCCGGCCGTTTCCCGTCAAGGCGAAGATCGTGAGTTGGGCGATCACCCTGCCGGTCCTGCTCGGTGCGCTTGCGTTGGGCGAGCGACAGATCCGAACGTGGATACAACCCGCGGTGCTGACGTTGACGGCACTGAGTGCTTTGACCTCCCTCCGCCTCATCGACGCGCCCGACACGTCGATCCTGACTATGCCCACGATCATGGCCTTCACCTATGTCACGACGATTGTCCAGTTCTCATTCCGGAGCACCGGCGTCGTGCTGATCCTGATGATTCCTGCAACCGTGTGGTCCGCCATCGACCTGGCCGATCGCGACCGAACTCTGAGCGGCACCCTCAACTATCAGCTGTGGCTGCTCGGCGCGACCTCAGTGTTCGCCCTCGGCATCAGCTTGGTCATCGAGAACAACTCACGCAGGCGGTTTGTCGATGAACGGGTGATCTCCCTCCAACAAGACGAGCTGGTGAACTCCCGGGCACTGATTCGGCGCTACGCGCCACCCGCGGTCGCTGACCGACTCGAGCAGGGCGACACAACTGTCGACTTCCCTCAGCGACGTCGGGTCACGGTGTTCTTCGCCGACGTCGTCGGTTTCACCGCCTTGGCGGACCGGCTCGATCCGGAAGCGTTGGCCGAGATCGTGAACGAATACCTGGGCTCGGTCGCTCAGATAGTCGAGAGCCACGGCGGCACTCTCAACGAGTTCGCCGGCGACGGTGTCATGGCGATGTTCGGAGCGCCCGACGAGATGGAGCCGGGCGAGCAAGTCGAATCTGCCCTCCGGGCCGCTCAGGAGTTGCAGCGCTTGCTGCCTGTGTGGAGCCAAAGGTGGTACGACCTCGGAATCGACCAGGACCTCCAGGCAAGGATCGGCATCAACACCGGTGTCGTGTCCATCGGGACGTTCGGATCCGCAGTGCGCGCCACCTACACGGGCATCGGACTGCAGACCAACATCGCCGCCCGAATCCAGGCCCAGTGCACTCCGGGATCGGTCCTCCTGTCGAAGACGAGCTGGCACCTGATCTCGGACACCGTCCCCTGTGAACTGCGCGGCGAGGTCGAGGTCAAAGGCGTACATTTCCCCATCGCGATGTACGAACCGCGAGCCGACTGACACCGCATACCTCGGTGCAGCCATTCGCCTCATTCTGCGGCGGCGGC
>JBDSQP010000427.1:0-3776 GCA_039929755.1 Aeromicrobium sp.
AGGCAAACCAAAGACAACATCAGCATTACCTGCAGGGCCAGAAACACCGGATGAGGCGGAACACCGGACAACAACCGAAACGGTCCGGGCGGCGGACGGTACAGCGACCCCGGGAACTTCGAGACGAAATCCAGCCGAGGAAGAGTGATGAGGGCCAAGACTGCGTAGACGATACGAAATATCGCAAGGTCGGTGTATGACGTTTTGCCGGACGCCACCCATCGGTCAAAGGCGCCAATCACGGCTGATCCAGCTGAACTGTGACGGTTCGAACGGTTCGACGATTGGGACGCCAAGACTCAGATTCGCGGTACAACAGTCTCTGCCATTCGACGACCATCTTGGCTGCCGCCTGTCCGGGGAAGTGCGCGGCCAGCGATTTTCGCAGCCACGCAACAGTGCGTGGATTCGCAGCGAACTTCTCTTTGTAGAAGGCAGACTTGAACAGCAAATCGGCATTCAGCCCGGAATCGGGCAGAACTCTCTTGAAGGGGATCGTTCTGTGTCGGCCGTCAGCAAAGTAGATCGTCACTTGTGGGCGCATCGACCATAGAGCCCCTCCGTGGAAAGGGACTTGCGAAAACGGTGGCTGAAAAAGTCCCGGATAGGGCTCTGCGTCCGAGTGCCTGACAGACATCTGGATGGCGAAGGCGAACAGGATCACCGCGAAAGCAACTCGGGCACGCTTCGGTTGTCGCGCCGTCGCCTCCGGAAAAGTCACGAATAGTGCCCGCGAAGGTGGGCCAAGGCGTCCGCGTCGCCGACTTCAATATGCTCGATCGAGGCTTCGATGAGCAGCCCCCAACCCAAGTGGCGTGTCTCTCCCACGACGAGTCGCGCCCCGAGCCAACCGGCACTGCCATCGAGCACAGGACCCCACTCGGACTGCCGCCAGGTGCCGAGCGTGAACGGTCCCCCAGGTGCAGGACCGATACCGGCGAAGGCTTCAGCCATCATCACGTGATCGGCCGTCAGAATATTGATCGTGAATGCATCCCCGAGCGCGTCACTGAAGTCGGAATCCTCGTCGACCAAACCAGCCACCATGCCGGGCTCGCCATCAGCGATCATCATCGACGACACAGTGAACCCGAAACGATCACGGCCCTCCCCCGTCGCCCATATCGTCACGGGCGCCGGGAGCCGGCCACGAAACCTCCGGAGCGGATCGCGCTCGCCCTCAGGCGGCATGAACGGATGGTCCGAATGAATCGTCAAGAGACGAGTCAGCCGACCAGACTGCGGAGGACGTATTGCATGATGCCGCCGTTGCGGTAGTAGTTGGCTTCGCCCGGCGTATCGATGCGAACCACGGCGTCGAACTCCACTGCGACACCATCGGCCGCTGTGGCCTTGACGTGGACTGTCTTGGGGGTCCTGCCTTCGTTGAGTGCGGTGATGCCGGTGAAGTCGAACGTCTCCTCGCCGGTGAGACCGAGGGACTCGGCATTCTGGCCCGCTGGGTATTGAAGCGGAAGCACACCCATACCGATCAGGTTCGAGCGGTGGATGCGTTCGTAGGACTCGGCAATGACAACCTTGACGCCGAGGAGCGCAGTGCCCTTGGCAGCCCAGTCCCGTGAAGAGCCCGAACCGTATTCCTTGCCCGACAGCACCACCAGTGGCACGCCCGCCGCCTGGTATGCGGCGGATGCCTCGAAGACCGTGGTGACTTCGCCGCCGTCGATGAGGTTGCGGGTGAAACCACCCTCGGTGCCCGGTGCCATCTGGTTGCGCAGACGGATGTTGGCGAAGGTTCCCCGGATCATGATTTCGTGGTTGCCTCGGCGCGAGCCATAGGAGTTGAAGTCACGAGCCTCGATGCCGTGTTCGGAAAGATACTTGCCCGCCGGGCTGTCCTTCTTGATTGCACCGGCCGGCGAGATGTGGTCAGTGGTGACCGAATCGCCGAGCTTGAGCAACACACGCGCTCCGCTGACTTCGGTGACGGGCGAGGGCTCAAGAGCCATACCGTCGAAGTAGGGCGCCTTTCGAACGTAAGTCGAAGACTCTTCCCATTCGAAGACATTGCCTTCGGGAGTCGGAAGGTTCTGCCAACGCTCATCGCCGGCGAAGACGTCTGCATATTCCTTGGAGAACGTGCTGGCGTCGATCGACGAGGCGATGACATCTTCGATTTCGGTCGGCGTCGGCCAGATGTCCTTCATGTAGACATCGTTGCCGTCCTGATCCTGACCGAGGGGGTCGTTGAACAGGTCCACGGTCATCGAGCCGGCGATCGCATACGCGACGACGAGTGGCGGAGAGGCCAGATAGTTCATCTTGATGTCGGGGTTGATGCGACCCTCAAAGTTGCGGTTGCCCGACAGGACGGAAACTACGGCGAGATCGCCGTCGTTGACGGCCTTGCTGACTTCGGGGATGAGCGGTCCGGAGTTGCCGATACAAGTCGTGCAGCCGTAGCCGACGAGGTTGAACCCCATCTTGTCCAGGTATGGCGTGAGGCCTGAGCGCTCGTAGTAGTCCGAAACGACCTTCGATCCCGGCGCCAGAGTCGTCTTGACCCACGGCTTGCTCGACAGACCCTTTTCGACTGCCTTCTTCGCGAGAAGGGCAGCGCCGATCATGACCGAGGGGTTGGACGTGTTGGTGCAGGAAGTGATCGCAGCGATTGTGACCGCACCGTGGTCGAGCGTGTAGGTCGAGCCGTCATCGAGGGTGACCGTTTGGGCGTTGCTTGCCTCGGATGAGCCCGCATAGTCCGCGAGTGCCGTCTTGAATGAGGTCGCCGCATCGGTGAGCTGTACGCGGTCCTGCGGTCGCTTGGGACCTGCGATCGAGGGAACGATCGTCGACAGGTCGAGCTCGAGGTACTCCGAGAACCGTGGTTCCTTGTCGGCATCGTGCCAGAGGCCCTGCGCCTTGGCGTAGGCCTCAGTGAGGGCGATCTGCTCTTCGCTGCGGCCTGTGAGGCGCATGTACTTGGTGGTTTCGTCGTCGATCGGGAAGACGGCGATAGTCGACCCGTATTCGGGGCTCATGTTGCCGATCGTCGCGCGGTTGGCGAGCGGGACGGCACTGACGCCCGAACCGTAGAACTCGACGAACTTGCCTACAACGCCGTGCTTGCGTAACTGTTCGGTGATCGTGAGTACGAGGTCCGTGGCGGTCGCGCCCGAGGGCAACTCGCCCGACAGTTTGAAGCCGACAACGCGCGGGATCAACATCGAGATCGGTTGACCGAGCATTGCGGCTTCGGCTTCAATGCCACCGACACCCCAACCGACGACGCCTAGGCCGTTGACCATGGTTGTATGCGAGTCGGTTCCGACGCAGGAATCTGGGTAGGCAACAGTCTCGCCATTGGAGTCGCGCGTGAATACGACGCGGGCCAGGTGCTCGATATTGACCTGGTGGACAATGCCGGTGCCCGGCGGGACGACCTTGAAGTCGTCGAAGGCGCCTTGGCCCCAGCGGAGGAACTGGTAGCGCTCACGGTTGCGTTCGTACTCGATCTCAACGTTGCGCTCAAACGCCTCTGGGGTACCGAAGACGTCAGCGATAACCGAGTGGTCGATGACCATTTCGGCCGGCGCGAGCGGGTTGATCTTGGATGGGTCGCCGCCCAGGTCTGCCATTGCTTCGCGCATCGTGGCGAGGTCGACGACACAGGGGACGCCGGTGAAGTCCTGCATGATCACCCGGGCGGGCGTGAACTGGATCTCCTTGCTGGGCTCCGCGTCCGCCTCCCAGCCGGCGATCGCCCTGATGTCGTCGGCGGTGACGTCCGCGCCGTCCTCGGTGCGGAGCAGGTT
>JBDSQP010000428.1:0-12455 GCA_039929755.1 Aeromicrobium sp.
GCGAGCCGAGCGCGGCGGACGTCATCGGGATCGTGACGTTGCAATACAACTGGTCGCCCTTGCGGGTGAAAAGCGGGTGGCGAGTGACGTTGATCTCGACGTACAGGTCACCGGCCGGTCCCCCGCCCGGACCGACTTCGCCTTCGCCGGCCAATTGGACGCGCGTCCCCTGGTCGACGCCGGCCGGGATGTTGACGGTCATGGACCGGCGCGAACGTACGCGGCCCTCGCCGGCACATTCGGGGCACGGATTGGGGATGACCGTGCCAAAACCGTGGCAAGTCGGGCAGGGCCGCGACGTACGGATGTCACCGAGGAGTGAACGCTGAACGTGCTGGACGTCGCCGTGACCGTGACAGGTCCGACAAGCGACTGGCTCCGAGCCCTCAGAAGCGCCGCTGCCGTCACACGTCGTGCAACGGATCGCCGTGTCGACCTTGATCTCATGGGAGACGCCAAAAGCCGCCTCGGCGAGGTCCACCTTGATCCGAAGGAGCGCGTCCTGGCCACGACCGGTGCGTGAACGCGGTCCACGACCGCCGTTCTGGCCGAAGAACGCATCCATAATGTCGTCGAACGAGAAGCCCTGGCCGAATCCGCTGCCACCTGCACCGAGAGGGTTGCCGCCCCGATCATAGGTCGACCGCTTGTTGGGGTCGGACAGCACCTCGTAGGCCGTCGTGACGTGCTTGAATTGCTCCTCTGCGTCGGGAGCCGAGTTGACGTCGGGGTGCAATTGACGCGCGAGTTTGCGGTAGGCCTTCCTGATTTCGTCGGCCTGCGCGTCGCGGCTCACGCCGAGAATCTCGTAGTAGTCCTGTGCCATAAAGTTCTTCGCTAACTTTCTGCCAGCGTGCGGCCGACATAGCGGGCGACGGCACTGACTGCGGCCATCGTCCCTGGGTAATCCATGCGCATCGGGCCCACAGTGCCGAGCGTGGCGAGGGCTTGTTCGTCGGCGCCGTATGCCGTCGAGACGACAGACGTGCCGGACAACTCTTCATAGCCGGTTTCGTTGCCGATGCGGACAGTGAGTCGGCTAGGGCTGGATGCCTCGCCGAGAAGTTTGAGGAGGACAACGTGCTCTTCGATTGCCTCGAGCACAGGCTTGATCGAGATGTCGAAGTCAGATCCGAATCGTACGAGATTGGCGGTGCCTCCGACCGCGATGCGTTCGTCGGACCGCTCGTTGGAGAACGTCTGGGTCAGTGTCGTGACGATCGAGGTGACGATCGGCCGGTCCGAGGGCGCGAAAGTCTCGATCATGTCGGCGAGACGCAGTGAGGCTTCGGGAAGCCGCTGGCCGATCGTCGTCGTGGTGATGCGCGACCGCAGGTCAGAGACCAGTTCTTCGCTGGGCGTCGCATTGAGTTCGATGATGCGCTGCTCGACCCGACCGCTGCTCGTGATGACGACGAGGAGTACGCGCGAAGTCTCCAGCGGCACGATCTCGATGTGGCGCACGGTCGATCGGGTCAACGACGGGTATTGCACTATCGCGATCTGATTGGTGAGTTGGGCGAGCACCTTGACACTGCGCTGGACGACATCGTCGACGTCCACTGCTCCGGTCAGGAAGGTTTCGATCGCGCGTCGCTCGGCCGCCGAAAGGGTCTTGACCGATGCGAGTTTGTCGACGAACAGCCGATAACCCTTGTCCGTCGGGATACGCCCCGCGCTCGTATGGGGCTGGGCGATGAAGCCCTCATCCTCGAGCGCGGCCATGTCATTGCGAATCGTCGCCGGCGAAACCCCGAGGTTGTGTCGCTCGACGAGCGAGCGGGAACCGACGGGTTCCTGGGTCGCCACATAGTCCTCGACGATCGCGCGAAGGACATCAAGTTTGCGGTCATCTGCCATGGCTCCCCCTCTCATCGGTCCGGCCCGATTGGCTCCGCGTGGCAATTGGCACTCTCAGCACGCAAGTGCCAGTCTAACGGGGTGACCCATGTGAAGCCCGATCGAGACGCCGTTGTCATCCAAGGCAACGATTCTTCCCTGACCTATACGCCCCGGGCGGCGACACTTTCGGACGGATCCGTTATCGCTCATGAGGCTCACGGTGGCGAGCTCTCATCCGTGTGGGCCACCGATCTCGGCGACTGTTACGTCGAAGTCGTCTTCCTCGGCGACGGCCCCCACGGAGGCGAACTCGTCGCCGTCATCCCCGGCGACGACACTGTCATCGTCGGCGACCTCTACCCAGGAACGGATCTCGGACCGGTTCAGCCCAGTTGGGCCGAAGCGGTCGATCTGGCCGTCGGACTAGCCACTGCGAACACCACAATCCTGACTTCATACGGCCAGGTGACCCGCGACGAACTCGATGCCGCGCATCAACGACTGCTCGGCGTCCTCAATGGCTGACCGCTACGGCGACGACGTCCTTGCCGGCGATTGGCGAAAGCCGGCCCGTGGCCGATCGGTCGAGATGTCCGCCGACAAGGGCATGGTGATCGAAGAGGTCACTACGGGATTTTGTGGCGAGATCATCAAGGTCGATCGCAACCTCCACACCGTCGACCTCGAGGATCGACGCCTGCGGCGGCGCACCTTCGAACTCGGCCCCGGCTTCCTGTTCGAAGGAAAACCCGTCATCCTCGTGCTTCCCGCGAAGGCCGGTCCGGCAGCCGCGACCCGCACGGCTTCGGGCTCACGTGCAGTCGCCGGCGCGAAGGCACGAGTCGCCCTGCCGAGCCGCATCTACGTCGAGGGGCGTCACGACGCCGAACTGGTCGAAAAGGTCTGGGGAGACGATCTGCGGATCGAGGGCGTCGCGGTCGAATACCTCGGCGGAATCGACGACCTGGCCTCCATCGTCCGCGAGTTCCAGCCCGGACCCAAGCGCCGCCTCGGAGTTCTCGTCGATCACCTCGTCGCGGGGTCGAAGGAAACCCGGATTGCGCAGCAGGTCAGTGGTCAGCCTCACGTACTCGTCGTCGGGCACCCCTACGTCGACGTCTGGCAATCGGTGAAGCCCGCGCGACTCGGCCTGCGCGAATGGCCGGTCATCCCCCGCAGCATCGAATGGAAACACGGCATTTGCGAAGCCCTCGGCTGGCCGCACAAGGATCAGGCAGACATCGCCAGGGCTTGGAAGAGGATCCTTGGCACCGTCAGTTCGTATGCCGATCTCGAACCCGAACTGCTCGGCAGGGTCGAGCAACTTATCGACTTCGTCACCGCACCGTAAGCGAGATCACGGGGTCGTCCCTTGGGGTTCACCTATGCGAAGGGAAGTACCAACCTGCAGAGCACCGGCCTGGGGTGAGCCGGGTCCAGAGCCGTCAGGACAAGTGCCGCGGCCACGGGATCCGAGGCGATTGCGAAATGTTCGGCATAGTCGAGGGCACAAAAATCCTGCACCACGAAGTTGCGGGCGCCGGGCTCAAGACCGCTCGTGTAGGGCTGAACCAGCTCGTCGTATTTCGTCATGATGTTCGTGTAGGTGATGCCCGGGACCATCGCCGTGCCACCTGATCGGAGTTTCTTGTAGAAGTCCGAACCTTTGAGGAATTCAGGCCCAGAGGCAAAGTTTGGAGCGAAGGCGCCGTTGATGACCGGAGAGAAACCGAACGCCGCGCCGAAGCCATACGCCGTGGCCAAACCCGCAAGGTTGGTGCCGTGCCAGAGCGGTGCCAGCGAGACGTACTTGTCGATCTTGGGCGCGCCGCCGAGGAACTTCGCGTAGTAGTCGGGCATCTGCGTGCCCTCGGAATGACCAACGATGTCGACCTTGGTGGCCCCGGTCGAGGCAAGGACCTTGTCCACGAACGCCGAAAACTCGACCGCGCTCTTGGTCATCGAAGTGACGCCGCCGACCTGGCTGAGTGGCAGCGGGGTGCCGGGCTTGACTCCATAGGTCAGGGCGTAGACGCAGTAACCGTTGTTGGCGAGCAACGGCGAGTATGTCTGCCAGTTGTCGTTCTTGTTGCCGCCGAGACCGTGGACAAGGACCACGGGATTGGGGTGCGCCGCGGAGGGCTTGCAGGTCCAGATATTGGCCCCCGGCGGGCTCGCATCCACCTTGAGCGCGGAAATCAGCGCAACCGTAAGGAAGTTGTAGGGGACCGGATAGGGCTTCGTCGCGGCGGACGCGGGCCCGGCCATTCCCAGCACAAGGGCCACAGCCATGAGGAGCAGAGCAGAAAGTCGACGACGACTCATGGCGGATCCTCCGAGAGATGGGTGGTGACGACTCTAGTGGGCGGAAGAGGTCAGGGGACGAGTTGGCGAACGACCGCATCGGCGAGAAGTCGACCCTTGAGCGTCAACACCAGACGTTCGCCGGACGTTATCAGGCCACCATCGACAAGTTCGGCGACCGCCGGTCGCACAGAGGGATCGAGTACCTCCGGATCGAGGCCCGCGCGCAGGCGGCTCTCCAACAACACCCGCTCGACCAGCTGTGTGGCGGGATCGAGGGACTCAAAATCCTGGACCGGCGCCGCGCCGGAATTGAGTTGGTTGGCATACGCGGCCGGGTGCTTCACATTCCACCAGCGAGTGCCACCTAGGTGCGAATGGGCGCCGGGACCGACGCCCCACCAGTTGGCGCCCTCCCAGTACAGCTCATTGTGACGACAACGCGAGGACTCATCGCGCGCCCAGTTGGAGAGTTCATACCAACTGAACCCGGCAGCCTCGAACAACTCGTCCGCGAGGATGTATTTGTCGGCCATCTCATCGTCATCGGGCATCGCGATCTCGCCGCGCGAAACTCTTCGGGCGAGGGCAGTCCCCTGCTCGACGATCAACGCATACGCGCTGATGTGATCGGGTTCGAGGGCAATGGCATGCTCCACGCTACGGCGCCAATCGTCGATAGACTCCCCCGGCGTTCCGTAGATCAGGTCAACACTGAGTTGCTCAAATCCGGCGTCGCGCGCCCAGCGAACGGCGTCGGGAACCCCTTCGGGCCGATGCGTGCGGTCAAGGGTTGCCAACACGTGCGGCACGGCCGACTGGACGCCGAACGAGATGCGGTTGATGCCGCCTAGGCGCAACGTTTCAAGCGAGGCAGATGTGACACTGTCGGGATTGGCCTCGGTAGTGATTTCGACGCCAGGCAAGAACCCGAACGCGTCGCGAAGTGCGGACACGATTCGCACGAGATCGCCGGGAGGCAGTTGAGTGGGGGTGCCGCCTCCGAAGAACACCGTTTCGAGAGGCGGCGCGTCTTGAAGCACGGCGGCGGCCTGATGAATCTCGGCAATCGCGGTGTCGGCGTATGACGCCCGCGTAGCGCCCTCGCCAAGTTCATCGGCCGTGTAGGTGTTGAAATCGCAATAGCCGCAGCGGACCGAGCAGAACGGCACGTGGACATACGCGCCGAAGGGTCGCTCGCCAAGCGTGGCAAGCGACCCTTCGGTCAAGAACTCGTTATGCGTAGAAACTGTCAAGGAGTTCCTTGTTGTGTTCTTCCACGACGTTGCGCTTGACCTTCATGCTCGGGGTCATTTCGCCGGACTCGATCGACAGGTCATGATCGAGAATCGCGAACTTCTTGATTTGCTCCCACTTGTTGAGCTTGGAATTGAGTTCTTCGATCTGGCCCTCGATGAGCGAGCGAATCGCCGGTGAAGAAACGACCTCAGAGTAGGACTTGCCGGCCATTCCGTTGCCCTTGGCCCACTCGGCCACGCCTTCAGGATCGAGCGTGATCAATGCTGAGCAGAAGTTGCGCTCGTTGCCGTGAACGATGATCTGGCTGCAGAGCGCACTGATGCCCTTGAACGTGCCCTCGATGTGCGGCGGCGCGACATACTTGCCGCCCGACGTCTTGAAGAGTTCCTTCTTGCGGCCGGTGATGAAGAGGTATCCCTCTTCGTCGAGGCGGCCTTCGTCTCCCGTGTGCATCCAGCCTTCAGGCGACAACGACGACGCGCTTTCGCTCTCCAGATTGTGGTAGCCCTGCATGATGTTCGGACCCTTGATCAGGATCTCGTTGTCAGGCGCAATCTTGATTTCACACCCTGGGAATGGCAAACCGACCGAGCCGAGGCGGAAGTGCTCAGGCTGATTGACTGTCGCGCCGGCCGACGTCTCGGTCATTCCATAGCCCTCGAGGATCAGGATGCCGGCGGCGTGGAACCACTCGGCGATGTCCGGCGAAAGTGCCGCGGCACCGGAGATGAAGAACTTGACGCGACCGCCGAAGCGTTCGCGCACCTTGGCGAAGACGAGCTTGTCCGCGACAGCGTGCTTGGCCTTGAGGACCGGCGAAACGGACTTGCCCGCACGAACGGCACGAGAGTATTCGAGGCCGACGCTCTCGGCCCATTTGAAGATCTTGAGCTTTGCGCCGCCTTCGGCCTCCGTCATTCCGACGATGCGGCCGTAGACCTTTTCGAAGATGCGAGGAGCCGCGCCCATGAAGGTCGGGCGGATGATCGGCAGGTTGTCGATGATCTTGGGGACGCGGCCATCGATCGCGGTGGCGAAACCGATCTGCAACTGCGTCGAAAGAAGCACTTTGCCGAACGAATGCGCCATCGGCAGCCAGAGGAACTGGAGGTCGTCCTCAGTGAGGTAGCCTCCCGCGTCGATGCAGGCACCTTCGAAGACCCAGCCGTCGTGCAGAAGGCGTACACCCTTGGGGCGACCAGTGGTTCCGGACGTATAGATGAGGGTCGCCAGGTGTTGAGGAGTGATCGCCGCGACGCGGTCGTCAATGACGCTGGGGTTCTCGGCGAGATGTTCCTTGCCGAGGGCCTCCAGTTCATCAAAACTGATGACCCAGTCGCCGTCAGTTGTGCCGTCGGTGACGATGACCTTGATGATCGCAGGCAATTCGGAATGCTTTTCGCGAAGCTTGGCTACCTGCTCATCGTCCTCGGCAAAAACGATTCGGCTGCCGGAGTCGGCCAGAATGTAGGCGACGTCGTCGGCGATGGTGGCCGGGTAGACGGTGGTTGTGGCAGCACCGGCAGCGTTGATCGCCAGGTCGGCGAGGATCCATTCAAGGCGAGTGCCGGAGGCGATGGCCACGCGCTCCTGCGACTCGATGCCAAGCGAAACGAGGCCTGCGGCGATATTGGTGACGCGTTCTCCGGTCTCGCCCCAGGTCAGCGAGATCCATCTCTCATTCGCATCGGGGTATCGGTAGGCCTCACGGTCAGCCGATTTCTTCACCCGGTTGTAAAACATGTCGGCGACGCTCTTGGCGCGGCCCTCCACAACAGCAAGTTGTTCGGCTGTCGGTGTGTACGTCATGGGTCCCTCGTCGATTCGATGGATTTGTGGTGCGGATCACCATAGCCCAGCCTAATGACTGGTCAGGTCATCTGTCGCCGAGTTCAGCCAATTGGCGGAGCACAGACACGGCCATACGCGGCTCGGCCCCGAGGGAGGGCAACAAGTCACGACGCGTCGTCAGAATCCGGAAAGTCCGGGCGACCGTCAGGTCATGGTCACGAGTCTCGACGACCTCGATGTCGTCTCCTGCGGCCAGTTCACCCTCTTCGATTACGCGAAGGTACGCCCCGGGCCGACCGTGCTCTGCAAAACGCCTCACCCACTGCTTCTCGTCGAGGAATCCCTGAAAAACCGAACACGGGATTCGCACGGATGCCACCTCGAACAGGACAGTGCCGATCCGCCAGCGATCGCCGATCCGTGAGCCGTCCACATCAATGCCGCGCATCGTGAGATTTTCACCGAATTGGCCCGGCGTCAGGACTCGACCGAGTTCGCTCGACCAGTAGTCGTATTCCTCACCAGAAAACGCGTAGACGGCCTGGTCTGTGCCGCCGTGGTGCTTGATGTCGGCGATCTGATCAGCGTCGACACCCAGGGAATGAACTCGCACACGCCCCGAGACCGGGCGCTTGTCGATCCCGCTCTTTTTGAGCTGACCCCACGGCACGTCGACCACATGGCCGATATTGACGGACTCGAGCCTGGCATTGGTTTCGGGGCTCACGATTCGCTCACAAAGGCAGACTACCCGCTCGAAAATCGCCTCGCCGACTGTGGACAATTCGTTGAAATCTCAGCCGATTTGGGCTAGGGTCGAACATATGTTCGAGTCATCGGAAGTCACTGGCGTCATGGCCGAGATAGATGCCCATGACTTCGACTCCGACCCCTCGATCGAGTGTGGCGCGAGTCGAGTCGAGGCCGTTAAGGCCCTCGAACGTGTCATCCGCTCAGCGCAGGCTCAACAGTGCGTGCAGATCGCGGCCTTGCACGCGGAGCGCACCGCTCAGATGGGCCTCGGTCGTGGTGACGCGTCTTTGTCGGTCATCGGTGAGATCGCGATGGCCCGCAACATCTCCCCCTCCGCAGCCAGCAGCCAGTTCGGTGTGGCTATCAGCCTTCAGCGGCTCCCCCAGGTTTTCGGCCTCTTCCGTGACGGCGTCATCAGTGAGGCCTCGGCCCGGTCCGTGGTCAACGAGTCCGTCTCTCTCAGTGTCGATGACTTCGTGATCCTCGACGCTGAGATCACTTCCCTTCTTCCGGGTCTCACTCACATCAAGGCCGGCGAGGCCACCGCTCGCGCGGTGATCCTCATCGACGCCGAGGCGGCCCGCTTTCGAGCAGAAAAGAATCGGGCTGACTGCCGCGTGACGGTGTGCACCGAGACCGACGGTGTCGCGACCTTGCGGGTTCGTGGACCTGCAGAGCAGATCGTGGCGGTTCATGCCGCTCTTGACGCTTGGGCACAGGGACTTCGCTCGACTGGCGACGACCGTACGATGGGGCAAATCATGGTCAGCACCCTTGTCGAGCGGGTAACGGGTCTTGCGCGCGCCGACGCCCTGAACGTCGAGATCAGCCTGGTCATGAATGCCCGGACCCTGTTTGGCGGCGGTGACGAGCCCGCCCATCTCTCCGGCTATGGCCCCATCTCCCCCGATGTCGCCGAAGACATCATCGCCCTGGCACACCGCGCCTCGATCCGACGACTGCTGACTGATCCGGTCGACGGCACTTTGATCGCACGCGACCCACGTCGCCGCCGCTTCGACGGGCCACTCGCCGGACACATCCGCACCCGCGACCGTCGCTGTCGCCAGCCCGGTTGCGACTGCAAGATCCGCGAGATCGATCATTCCCAGGCCTATGGCGACGGCGGACTGACCACGGCCGAAAACGGCCAAGGACTCTGCCGCCGTTCCCACACCATCAAGCATCAGCCCGGTTGGAGGGTTGAGGTCAAAGGCAGATCAACTGTCTGGACGACGCCCACTGGCCACAGCTACCGCTCCGACCCGCCACCGCTGCTGGGCCATTTCCGCCAATAGGAGTGGGCACACACGACGTATTCGACAAGTGAAGGCCTACTTCTTGTCGATGTCTCCGGTTGAGAGTGCCGCGATGAACGCTTCCTGCGGAACTTCGACCCGGCCGACCATCTTCATGCGCTTCTTGCCCTCTTTTTGCTTCTCGAGGAGTTTGCGCTTGCGCGAAATATCGCCGCCGTAGCACTTGGCCAGGACGTCCTTGCGGATCGCGCGGATGTTTTCGCGGGCGATCACCCGGGCGCCGATTGCTGCCTGGATCGGCACCTCGAACTGCTGGCGTGGGATGAGTTCCTTGAGCTTGGATGCGAGCGAAACGCCATAGGCATAGGAGTTGTCGCGATGGACGATCGCGCTGAACGCGTCGACGACCTCGCCCTGGAGCATCACGTCGACCTTGACGAGATCGTCGGCCTGTTCCCCGGTCGGTTCGTAGTCGAGCGAGGCATAGCCCTTGGTGCGGCTCTTGAGGGCATCAAAGAAGTCGAACATGATCTCGCCCATCGGCAACGTGTACTTGATCTCGACACGGTCCTCAGACAGGTAGTCCATACCGATGAGAACGCCGCGCCTCGCCTGGCACAACTCCATGATCGTGCCGATGTAGTCAGTCGGGCTCAGCACCGTGGCACGCACGACCGGTTCGAAAACCTTGGCGATCTTGCCGGAGGGATATTCGCTCGGGTTGGTGACGATGTGCTCGGTGCCGTCTTCCATCTCCACGCGGTAGACACCGTTGGGAGCGGTTGAAATCAGGTCCAGGTTGAACTCGCGCTCCAGTCGTTCGCGCACGATCTCGAGGTGAAGGAGGCCCAGGAATCCGATCCGGAAGCCGAAACCGAGGGCGCCGGAGGACTCGGGTTCATAGGTGAGGGCCGCGTCGTTGAGTTGAAGCTTTTCGAGCGCGTCACGCAGGGTCCCGAAGTCGTCGCCGTCCATCGGGTAGAGGCCGGCGAACACCATGGGGTTCGGATGGCGATATCCGCCGAGCGGCGTAGTGGCACCGTGGATCGCAGACGTCACGGTGTCGCCCACGCGTGACTGGCGGACTTCCTTGACTCCGGTGATGAGATAGCCGACTTCGCCGACGCCGAGGTCCGGGGACTTGACGGGTTCGGGCGAGATGACGCCGACCTCAAGCATTTCGTGGACTGCGCCGGTGGACATCATCTTGATCCGGTCGCGGTGCGAAAGCTTGCCGTCCTTGACGCGTACGTAGGTCACAACGCCGCGATAGGTGTCGTAGACCGAGTCGAAGATCAAGGCACGCGGCGGAGCATCTGGATCGCCCTGAGGTGCGGGGATCTCTTCGACAATCTTATTGAGGAGTTCCTCGACGCCCTGACCAGTCTTGGCCGAGACGCGCAGGACCTCGTCGGGGTCACCGCCGATGATGTGGGCGATCTCCGCCGCATACTTTTCGGGCTGCGCGCCGGGGAGGTCGATCTTGTTGAGCACAGGAATGATGTCGAGGTCGGCATCGATCGCCAGATAGAGGTTGGCCAGGGTCTGTGCCTCGATGCCTTGGGCAGCGTCCACGAGGAGGACGGCACCTTCGCAAGCCTCCAGGCTTCGGCTGACTTCGTAGGTGAAGTCGACGTGCCCGGGCGTATCGATCATGTTGAGGACGAAGATCTTGCCGGCGTCCTCACCGCTCGACTTGGTGAACGGCATCCGGACGGCCTGGCTCTTGATCGTGATGCCGCGTTCACGCTCGATGTCCATACGGTCGAGGTACTGCGCGCGCATGTCGCGGCCGTCGACGACGCCGGTGTGTTGAAGCATTCGGTCGGCGAGGGTTGATTTGCCGTGGTCGATATGCGCAATGATGCAAAAGTTGCGGATGATCGCGGGATCTGTCGCCCCGGGCTGGGGTGATGCGCTGGGGCCTTTACTCATGGTCTGCCCATTGTCCCATGACTTATGGGTGGCCGATTCACATGCTCAGCACAGGAATCTCATGGCAATCCCCCATCTTTGGGCCCGATCCTTGCCGCATGCCCCATGTGTTCGGTGGTGGGGTCGGACTCAAGGAGAACAACAGTGCCCAGCGACGAACAGCCCACACAGGATCTGCCCGACTCCGGTTCCCCGAAAGCGGAAACCCTGTCCACCTGGAGGACAGCCTTCTCCGGCGTTCCCAGGGCCGCGCTCGCCGCCGGCTCTGCCATCCTGATCGGTATCGGCCTTGTCGGCGGGTATGCCATCAACGCCGTGGCCGGCGAAGACACTCGCCAGCATCGATCACCATTTGGCTACGAGCGCGGCAACGCCCCACATCCGGGCGACGGGCGGCACCCGGGCGAAGGCCGCTTTCCCGGTGGCGGCCAAGGTCCAGCGGACCGTCCGGGCCCGAACCTCGCCGGCAACGCAACAATCGGCACCGTCTCCTCGGTCGACGGAAACACCATCACCCTCAAGACCGTCAACGGCGACACCGTCAAGATCACCGCCAGTTCGGGCACCAAAGTGACAATCAACAAGACCGGCAAGGTCTCCGATCTCTCAGACGGCGACACCGTTGTCGTCCAGGGCACAAAGGACAATGACGGCAATGTCACCGCCAAGAGCATCGACGAAGGCGGCTTCGGCGGCTTTCGGGGCGGTCAGCCGCCCGCCAACTGACGACTGACCCAGCCCGGATTTGAGGACGCGGCCGTTCCACTGGTAAAGTGAGCGGTCGCGTGCTTGGCACGTGATCACCATCCACATACTTTCGAAAGAACAGGCTTGCCTCGTGGCAAATATCAAGTCGCAGATCAAGCGCAACCGGCAGAACGACCTTGCCAAGGAGCGCAACAAGTCCGTGCGCTCGGCGCTCAAGACCGCGGTTCGCCGCTTCAACGAAGCAGTCGAAGCCGGTAAGACCGACGACGCCAAGTTGCTCGCCGCCGAAGCGACCAGGAAGCTCGACAAGGCCGCAACCAAGAACGTCATCCACAAGAACCAGGCTGCCAACCGCAAGTCGGCCATCGCCAAGAAGGCCGCTGCACTCTAAGACCTCAACAATTGAAAAAGGCGCCCTTCGGGGCGCCTTTTTTTGTTGTCCGGTTGGCTCAGCGGCCCGATCGCCCCGCAGCACTCCACCTTCAGTGACGGCCGCGAGCGGCCGCACTCCACCTTCAGTGACGGCCGCGAGCGGCCGCCACCTGTAGGAACATTCGCTCGAGGGCGTACGCCGGATCGGCTCCACCGCCCTTGACCTCGACG
>JBDSQP010000429.1:0-5915 GCA_039929755.1 Aeromicrobium sp.
AGGTGAGCACGACGTCAGCGCCAGCCCGGCGGATACCGAGCACGCTCTCAAGAATCGTGCGCTCGCGGTCGATCCAGCCGTTGGCGGCCGCAGCTTCGACCATGGCGAGCTCGCCGGAGACGTTGTAGGCCGCAACCGGAATGTTGACGGTGGCGCGGACATCGGCAATGAGGTCGAGGTACGACAGTGCCGGCTTAACCATCACGATGTCGGCCCCTTCCTCGATGTCGAGGAGAACTTCGCGGATCGCTTCACGCGCGTTGGCCGGATCCTGCTGATAGGTCTTGCGGTCACCCTGGAGCGACGAGCCGACGGCCTCACGGAACGGACCGTAAAAAGCGGACGAATATTTCGCAGCGTAAGCCAGAATCCCTGTGGATAGATGCCCAGCCGAATCGAGAGCTGAGCGTATGGCGGCAACCTGGCCGTCCATCATGCCGCTGGGACCGACCATGTGAACGCCGGCTTCGGCCTGGGCAACGCCCATACGGCCGTAGATCTCGAGGGTCGCATCGTTGTCGATGAGCCCATCGTCGCCGAGAACACCGCAATGACCATGGTCGGTGAACTCGTCGAGGCACAAGTCCGACATGATCACGAGGTCGTCGCCGACTTCGGAACGTGCATCGGCGATCGCAACATTGAGGATGCCGTTGGGGTCGAGCGAACCCGAACCCGTCGCGTCCTTGTGCAAGGGGACACCGAACAGCATGACTCCCCCAAGCCCCAGCGCGGCGGCTTCGGCATATGCCTTGCGTGCGCTCTCCCGCGAATGCTGGACGACGCCCGGCATGCTCGAGATGGGACGGGGTTCGGTCAGCCCTTCGGCGATGAACATCGGCAAAACGAGCTGCCGCGCTTCAACCGTTGTCTCCGCGACCAACCGCCTCACCGCCTGCGTTGAACGCAGACGGCGGGGACGGTCGGCCGGAAAACTCATGCCGGAAAACTCATTGTCAGCTGTTCTTCCGCGCACGGGACGAGGGGCGACGCTGCGAAGGCTTGGTCACCGGCTCGCCGGCTTCAATGAACGCGAGGCGGCGGGCCGCACCAAATGCCGCAAGGGCATCGGCGAGCACATCGACTGACGGCGTTTCAGCCATAACGTCGACACGCAGACCATGCTCTTCGGCCGTCTTGACGGTCGCCGGACCGATGCACGCGATGATGGTCGTCGCGTGCGGCTTGCCGGCGATGCCGACAAGATTGCGGACCGTTGACGACGACGTGAAGAGCACGGCGTCGAACTTGCCCGTCTTGATCGCTTCGCGCGTCGGCGCCGGCGGCGGCGCTGCCCGGACGGTGCGGTAGGCGGTGACGTCGTCGACTTCCCAACCGAGATCGATCAAGCCCGCAACGAGGGTTTCCGTCGCGATGTCCGCACGAGGCAGGAACACGCGGTTGATCGGATCGAGCAGGTCGTCATATGGCGGCCAGTCTTCGAGGAGACCGCGCGCCGACTGTTCGCCGCTGGGGACGAGGTCGGCACGTATGCCCCAGGTGGCGATCGCTTCGGCGGTCTTTTCGCCGACGGCAGCGACCTTCAAACCAGAGAAGGCACGCGCGTCGAGTCCATACTCTTCGAACTTCTCGCGTACGGCCTTGACCGCGTTGACGCTGGTGAAGGCGATCCACTCGTAGCGGCCCTCGACGAGACCGCGTACGGCCTTGTCCATCTGTTGAGGGTTGCGCGGCGGCTCGACCGAGATGGTCGGAACTTCTTCGGACACGGCGCCGTAGCCACGCAGACGCGCGGCCAGGCCGGCCGACTGCTCCTTGGTGCGAGGCACCAGGATGCGCCAGCCGTAGAGCGGCTTGGTCTCGAACCACGAAAGGGTTTCGCGCATTTCGACGACTTCACCGACGACGACGATCGCCGGAGACTCCATCTTGTTGGCCTTGGCGTCCGCGGCGATGTTCTCGAGCGTCGAGACGACCGTGGTCTGTTCGGTAGTCGTGCCTACGCGAGTCATCGCGACCGGCGTCGTGGCCGCGCGTCCGGCTTCGATGAGCGCATTGGCCACTTCACCGATGCGGGCGACTGCGGAAAGCAACACCAGGGTCTGGTCACCCGCGTGGGCTGACCAGTCGATCTTGGAATCACCCACGCTCACGACCGAGACTTCCCGGTTGTTTCGCGTCGTCAGTGGCACTCCGGCGTAGGCTGAACAGCCGTGACGGACGAAAGTCCGGGGACGATTTCGAAGCCAATGCCGACCTTGCTGCACGCGGCGGCCTCTTCGGGGCCGGTCGCATACGTGAAGGGGTCACCGGCGATGAGGCGTACGACGTGGGCACCGGTCTTGGCATATTTGACTACGAGTTTGGCTCGAGCCGCAATGGTCAGGATCTCGCCGTCATCGCCGAAGCCGCCATCCACGATCTCCGCGTCATTGGTGACGAGCGCGGCGTGTTCGGGCAACTCGGTGATGACGACGTCGGCCTGGCCAAGCAATTCGGCGGCACGGACGGTCAGCAGACTCGCATCACCGGGTCCTGCTCCGACAAAGCTGACATGGCCAACTGGGGCCGTGCGCCTGCTCGGGGCGGGGGTGGCGGGTTCCACTCGGGTCGCTGTAGAGGTTGTCACTCTGATCTTCTTCCTGAGCTGCCATGTTGTGCTGTCACGAGACGACCGCCAAGAAGTTGGCGGCGCCTTCGGCAAGCATCTCGGCAGCGAGACGTTCACCGACCGCGGTGGCATCGGCTGGCGATCCCATTGCGGACATTCGGATAATTGGTACGCCGGAAACATCTCCGACTAGTGCCCTGAGCCAAAGCTCGTCCCCGTCGTCGCCAAGGGCGACTTCAGCGAGAGCTCCGACAGGAGCGGTGCAGCCTGCCTCCAGTGCTGCGAGGAGGCTGCGTTCTGCAGTCACGGCGGCGCGAGTGTCCGCGTCGTCGAGTTGCTGCAAAAGTTGAATTGTCGCGACGTCGTCGGCGCGACATTCACCGGCAAGCGCACCCTGCCCGGGGGCAGGAAGCATTTGCAGGGGATCAAGTGTTTCGGTCGCGTCGTCGACGCGTCCGAGTCGGACGAGGCCCGCGCGGGCAAGAATCACGGCATCGACTTCACCAAGGCGAACCTTGTTGATACGGGTGTCCACGTTGCCGCGGATGGGCACGATGTTCAGGCCGAGTCCGAGGGCGTTGAGCTGGGCTTCACGACGGGGCGACCCGGTGCCGACACTGGAACCCTGGGGCAGCTCGCCAAGGGTCAGATTGTCACGGGCCACGACAACATCGCGAGCATCTTCACGTCGCGGTATGGCGGCGACAACGAGGCGCGGGTCTGGCGTCGTCGGCAAGTCCTTGAGCGAATGGATCGCGACATCGACCGTGCCGTCGACGAGGGCTTCGCGAAGTGCGACGACGAAAATGCCTTGACCGCCGATTTCGGTCAGGGGACCCTGATTGCGATCGCCTTCGGTGCTCACGCGGACGAGTTCGGTCTCAACCCCGGTGAGCTCGGTGAGGCGGGCGGCGAATTGTGAGGACTGGGCGACCGCGAGTGCGCTGCCGCGAGTGCCGATCTTAAGCGTCATACCTGATCACCCGTGACATTCGTGACCGCGTCGACTGTTGCCTGGTCGAGCGCAAACAAGTCGGCGAGAGCATCCGCGTAGGTAAGTCCGACCGGGCCCTCGGTGAGTTCCTGAACCCTGACCGTAGGTGCATGAATCAGCTTGTCCGCAACCCTGCGCAGGGCGTGACGGATGTCGGCAAGTGTCTCGTCGTCGAGATCGGGGCGGCGCGCTTCGATTCGGGCAACCTCAGAGGCAACGACACCGGTAGCCATCGTTCGAAGTGCCACGACAGTCGGCGTGACGTTGGCGGCAGCACGGGCGGTAAGGAAGGCGCGGACCTCGTCAGCGACGATGACGCGGACGCTTTCGATGTCCTGAGCGAGCTCGACGTTTTCGGGGCGGCGGGACAGGACCTCGAGGTCGACGAGTGTGACGCCGTCGATATTGCCCACGGACGAATCGATGTCACGAGGCAGGGCCAGATCGATCAGGGCCATGGCACGGTCACCGCGTGCGGCCTCGATGCGTTCACGCGTGAAGACGATCCCGTTGGCACCCGTGCAGGTGATGAGGACATCGGCGGCACCGAGCTCAACATCCATGGCCTGCCAGCGGACAGCACTCACACCAAAGGCGGCCACAAGCTCGTAGGCACGCTGGAAGGTGCGATTGGCGACCATGATCCTGTTGGGCGCTATGCCGCGCTCCACCAGGGTCTTGACCGCGAGACTGGACATGGTTCCGGCGCCTGCGACCAGGAACCGGGTCGCGTCGTCGATGATGATGTCGCCGGCCGCATCGAGGCTTGCTGTGACGATCGAAGGTCCGAGACGGTCGATTCCGGTTTCTGCGTGGCCACGCTTGCCGATGCGCAGGGCCTGCTGGAACAGCAGGTTGAGTACGGATCCGACGGTCGATTCGGCCTGGGCGACCTGCAGGGCATCGCGCACCTGACCGAGGATCTGGCTCTCGCCGGGAATCATCGAGTCGAGACCGGACGCCACGGCAAAGAGGTGGGCGACGACCGCTTCGTCGAAGTGCACATAGACATGGCGAACGAACTCTTCGCGGTCGAGACCTGAGTGCTCGGCGAGCAGCGCGGACACTTCGTCAACGCTGCCGTGGAACCGTTCGGCTTCGACATAGATCTCGACGCGGTTGCAGGTCGATACGACAACGGCTTCGCTGACGAATTCGTTCTCGAGCACAAGGTGCGACAACTTGACGGCCGCGTCCGTGTCGAGCGAGACGCGCTCGAGGATGTCGATCGGCGCCGACTTGTGGGACATGCCCACGACCAAAAAACTCATGCGGACGACACCTCCGCAGCCTGGGCCGACGACTTGCGCTGTTCGTGATAGGCGAGGATCTGCAACTCGATGGACAGGTCCACCTTGCGAACGTCGACGCCTTCGGGCACATGCACGATGGCAGGCGCAAAATTGAGAATGCTCGTCACTCCAGCTGCGACAAGGATGTCGGCGACTTCCTGGGCTGCCTGGGCCGGGGTTGCGATGATGCCGATCGAGATCTTGCGCTCATCAATGATCCGCGGCAGGTCCGCGAGGGCGGAGACCTTGATACCGGCGATTTCCTGGCCGATGCGCTGTTCGTCGGCGTCGACGAGTGCCGCAACACGAATGCCGCGGGTGCTGAAGCCCTGGTAGTTGGAGAGCGCTGCCCCGAGGTTGCCGACTCCGACGATGACGACTTCCCAATCCTGGGTCTGGCCGATTTCGCGGGCAATCTGGTAGCGCAGGTATTCGACGTCGTAGCCGACGCCACGCGTTCCGTACGAGCCGAGGTAGGAAAGGTCCTTGCGCAGTTTGGCGGGGTTGACGCCGGCCGCCACGGAAAGCTCATGAGAGGAGCACGAAACCACGCCCTGGTCCGTCAACGACGTCAAGGCACGCAGGTAGACGGGCAGTCTCGCGACGGTGGCATCGGGGATGCCACGGTCAAGCGAACCTGACGTCGTACGGGGGCTACGCAGTATTGTCACAGTGCTCCTGCGACGCGTCACCTTGGATTATTTCGAAACCGAAATGGGCGCGCGTGCGTACCCATGTTAAGAGTTTGTGAACGTGAGAACAAAATCGAGCGTACGGCGAAGTGACCCAGATCACGGGAGGATCCGGGGTTCAGGCGGCTATCGGGTCAATGCCGCGCGCAAGCGCTCGGGATCGACACGCCAGAAATCGTGCTGCTTACCGTCGACGAACGTCACCGGGATCTGTTCCCCATAGGTCGCAAACAGCTCTGGATCATCCTGAATGTTGACGCTGAGCCAGCCCACCCCGAGTTCATTGCACACGAGGTCGACGGTCGATTCGGCCACCTCACACAGATGGCAGCCGGGCTTGGAGTAGACGACGACACGCCCCCCAT
>JBDSQP010000430.1:0-6622 GCA_039929755.1 Aeromicrobium sp.
CACGTTGAGTACTTGCGATCCGGTCTCGAGGCGACCCGAGTAGATGCGGAGGTAGGTCAACTTGCCCAAGTGGGGGTCGGAGGCAATCTTGAACGCGAGGCTCGAAAGCGGTTCACTCTCGGCGGGCTTGCGCTCGATGAGCGTGTCGTAGTCCTTGGGGTCGTGTGCCTGGATGGCACCGACGTCCAGCGGCGACGGCAGGTAGGCGACGACCGCGTCGAGCAAAGGCTGAACGCCCTTGTTCTTGAACGCGGTGCCACACAGGACCGGAGTCAGCGATGCGGCCAGAGTTGCGCGGCGGATGCCGGCATGGATCTGGTCGACCGTGAGGTCGTGGCCGTCCAGGTAGGCCTCGGCGATTTCGTCGTCGTGGTCGGCAAGGGTCTCGATGAGCAGCTTGCGAGCAGCGGTCGCCTTGTCGACGAGATCAGCGGGGATCTCTTCGATCTCGTAGTCTTCGCCGATTGCGGTCTCGCCGCGCCATACGAGGGCACGGTTGCCGACCAGGTCAACGACACCGATGAAGTCGCCTTCGGCACCGATCGGGATCTGTAGAACCAGCGGCGTTGCGCCAAGGCGCTCGCGGATCGTCTTGACACAGAAGTCGAAGCTTGCACCGGTGCGGTCGAGCTTGTTGACGAAGCACATGCGCGGAACGCCGTACTTGTCGGCCTGACGCCATACGGTCTCGGACTGCGGCTCAACACCTGCAACACCGTCGAATACGGCTACGGCGCCGTCGAGGACGCGAAGTGAACGCTCGACCTCGACCGTGAAGTCGACGTGGCCAGGCGTATCGATGATATTGATCTGGTGGTCGTGCCACCAGCAGGTCGTGGCCGCAGACGTGATCGTGATGCCACGTTCCTGCTCTTGTTCCATCCAGTCCATCGTGGCGCCGCCATCGTGGACTTCACCGATCTTGTAGGTGATACCGGTGTAGAACAGAATGCGTTCAGTCGTCGTGGTCTTGCCGGCATCGATGTGCGCCATGATGCCGATGTTGCGGACCCGCGTGAGGTCAGTGGTGATGTCTGTTGCCACGGTGTTGGCTGCTTCCTTAAATACTTTGCAAATCTGGGTGGATGGTGTTGCGCCCGCAGGCGCAACCCCTTACCAGCGGTAGTGAGCGAATGCCTTGTTGGCTTCAGCCATCTTGTGCGTGTCTTCACGCTTCTTGACGCTGCCGCCGAGGCCGTTCGAGGCATCGAGGAGTTCGTTCTGCAAGCGCTCGGCCATCGTCTTTTCGCGACGTTCGCTGGAGTACTTGACCAACCAACGCAGGGCGAGGGTCGTCTGGCGGGTGCCACGAACTTCGATCGGGACCTGATAGGTGGCGCCACCGACGCGACGGCTCTTGACTTCAAGGGCCGGCTTGACGTTTTCCAACGCACGCTTGAGCGTGATTGTCGGATCGGTGTCGGTCTTTGCACGGCAGCCTTCGAGCGCGGTGTAAACGATGCGCTGGGCAACCTGCTTCTTGCCGTCTTCGAGGACCTTGTTGATCAACTGGGTGACAAGCTGGCTCCCGTAAACGGGATCAATGTCGATGGGACGCTTCGGGGCTGGACCTTTACGAGGCATTAGCTCTTCTCTTTCTTGGCGCCGTAGAGGCTACGAGCCTGCTTGCGACCCTTGACAGCTTGCGTGTCGAGGGCGCCGCGGATGATCTTGTAGCGCACACCGGGAAGGTCCTTCACGCGACCACCGCGAACGAGCACGATGGAGTGTTCCTGAAGGTTGTGACCTTCACCCGGAATGTAGGCAGTGACTTCCGTGCCGCTCGAGAGGCGGACACGTGCGACCTTACGCAGTGCGGAGTTCGGCTTCTTCGGTGTGGTCGTGTAAACACGGGTGCAAACACCGCGACGCTGAGGGGAACCCTTCAGAGCAGGCGTGTTGGTCTTAACCACCTTGCTCTGGCGGCCCTTGCGAACCAACTGGTTGATCGTGGGCACTACAAACTTCCTTCTTCTGACTGGTGTGAGCCATGAGTCTTGATGTACTCGCCACCCGAAATTGGGCGGGATGTGCACATCGGCCTGATGAGTTCAGGCACAGCGACATAGCCTACCTGTTGGGCAGGGAAGGGTCAAAATCGAGCCCTTACCCAAAACACGAGGTCAGGACGTCAGCGAACCGGCCAACATACGACTGGCTGCTGCGCCATCGATTTTGAGGCGATCGTGGGGTGATCGACGCCACAAGCCGAGGTAGAGATCGAGGGCTGAACCGCTCAATTCGGCGTTCGCGTCGAGGCTCGGATGAAGCAATATCGGTGTCCCCGACGGGTCGAGACTTGGTGCGACTATCCACGAGCGTCCGGTGTCGGTTGCCGTGACACGGACACGGTCGGAGACGTCGGGGCGACGGCCGCGAGCGGTCATGCGCGGAAAGAATATGGACAGGACCTCGTCGATGCCGTCCTCTGCGACCTCGTCGGCGATGCCGTAGGCGTCCTCCGCATCGCCGAGCGCCTGTGCCGCATCCACCGAATGAATTGCCGTTTCGTGCATTTGGCGCCGCGGCCAGAACGCAGATGTCTCATTCAGCAAGGAGAAATTGGGGGTTGGCTCCGCAGGGTCGACGGCTTGAATCGCTGCCAGTAGGGCAGTCGCTGTGCCGGCGTACCACTCGATCAAGGGTTCTGTGGCGACGACATTCGGTTCGCTCAGTCGCTGCCCGCTGAGCAGGATGCTTGACGCCCAGCGATGAACAGTTCCGATGTGAATCGTGAGATCGTTCATCGTCCAGCCAGGGCAGGCCGGCACGACTTCGTCGCCTTCGGCGCGCCCGATTCGGTCGGCCATCAGCGCCATGAAGTGTCCGAGGTTGGGCAGGTGTTCCATAGTCCTCATTCGCGGTTGCTCATCATCAGTTGCGAAAGGTGCACGGCGTGAACTCCGGTCAGGTCGTCGAGCTGGGTCCGGCACGAAAAGCCGTCGGCAAGGAAGATCGCGCCCTCAGGGGCATTTCGAACCGCCGGTAACAACTGCTGCTCTGCAACTTGCACCGAGACCTCGTAATGACCCTTTTCCACACCGAAGTTTCCGGCTAGGCCGCAACAACCGCTGAGGCGCTGCACCGTCGCTCCGGTAGCGACGAGCAGAGCCATATCGGCCTCGAATCCCATCACGGATGCCTGGTGGCAGTGTGGCTGAACCACGACAGTTTGGCCGGTCAGGTCCGGAGGCGACCAGGAATCGGTTCTACCCAGGAGTTCGGCCAACGTGAACACGCCCTTCGCGACGTCGATCGCGCGAGGGTCGTCGAGCAGTTCGACGGCATCTGAGCGCATGACACTCAAGCACGAGGGTTCAAGGCCGACAACCGGTATGCCGGCGGCGACATACGGATGGAGTTGTTCGACGGCGCTCGCCACGAGTTCGCGGGCCGTGTCGAGTTGACCAGTCGTGATCCAGGTGAGTCCACAGCAGGCCTGACGTTCGAGAAGCTCAACTGAATATCCGGCAGCCTCGAGTAACTCAACGCTCGCCTTGCCCGCTTCGGTCGAGAAGTATTCAGTGAAGGAGTCGGCCCAGATCAGGACGCGTGGGCGGTCCAGCGCAATCGGCTGACGCTTGCCGGCCCAACGGGAGAACTTCTGGGTAGCGAACAACGGCAGGCTTCGCCGCTGGTCGACACCGGCAATCCAGCGCGCTATCGAGCGCAGTACCGGCGTCTTGAGGCCGATGTTGGCAAACCACGCGAAGTGCGAAACCAGCTTTGCCCACATCGGCAGACGACCGAGTACGTAATGGCTCCGGGGCCGTCGCCTCCCCTTGTAGGACTGATGCAGGACTTCGGACTTATAGGCCGCCATATCGATACCGGTCGGGCAATCGTTGAGGCAGCCCTTGCACGAAAGGCACAGGTCAAGGGCCGAGTGGACCTCCGGAGACTTCCAGCCGTCTTTCACCAAGCGGCCGTCAATCATTTCCTGCAACACGCGGGCACGACCTCGCGTCGAATCCTTCTCGTTGCGGGTCGCCTGGAATGAAGGACACATGACTCCGCTGCCCGAGTCGGCGGCGACGCATTTGCCGACACCAGTGCACCGATGCACCGCCTTGCCGAAGTCGCCGTCGTCGTGGATCAGCCGCAAGCCCAGACGGTCACCGATGGCGCCCCGGCCGGATCCGCGCAGGTCATCGTCGACTGCCCGGGGGTCTACCAGAACCCCAGGGTTGAGGAGATTGCCGGGATCGAAGACCGCTTTGGTTTTGCCGAAGAGGTCGATGGCGTCCTTCGAATACATCAGTGGAAGGAGTTCGGATCGAGCCCGGCCGTCTCCGTGCTCGCCCGACAAGGACCCGCCGTGCGAGGCGACGAGTCTGGCGGCATCGAACAGAAAGGCGCGAAAGCCCTGATGGCCGTTCGGTTCGTCGAGCGGGAAGTCGATTCTGACGTGTATGCAACCGTCGCCGAAGTGGCCGTACGGAACGCCATCGAGCGAATAGTCTCGAAGGAGACCCTCGAACTCTCGGAGGTACGCGCCGAGCCTTTCGGGCGGAACAGCGGCGTCTTCCCAGCCCGACAATGCCGGGCGCGAAAGGGTTCGAGCGGCCAGTCCTGCGCCTTCTTCGCGGATCTTCCACAATGCGGCTTGCTCGGCAGGTGCCGACACCAGCCGCGTACCAATGGCACCTCCGGCCTGCGCAGCACGAGCCGCGGTCGACTCGATTTCGGCCGGCACATCGCCGACGAGTTCGAGAAACAGCCAACCCTTTCCGGCCGGCAGGTCGGGTATTCCGGCATCACCATGCTTGGCTCGGACAACATCGACGATTCGCGAATCAAGGCCCTCGCAGGCGGTTGGCGAAAACTCCAGCAGGGCCGGCACATGATCGGCCGCATCCGCCATCGACGCATACCCGAGCACCAGCAAACGTCGATGGGCCGGATCCTTGACCAAGCGCACCGATGCCTGCGTGATGACAGCGAGGGTTCCCTCGGTGCCGGCCATGAAGGTGTTGACATCGAAACCACGCTCGGGAAGCAGGTGCTCAAGGCTGTATCCCGAAACCTGACGCCCGAACGTGCCGAACTCGGTCCGGACAGTTTCCAGGGCGCTGTCGACGACGGCACGAAGTCGGTCCAACGTCCCGGACGCCGGGGTAGCGCCTTGGGCGAGACTCAGCTGCTCCCCCGCGATCGTCACCACCTCGAGGGCAGCCACGTTGTCGGCCGTGCGTCCGTAGGCGAGTGCGCGCGAACCGCAGGCGTTGTTGCCGATCATTCCGCCGACAGTGCAGCGAGTATGTGTTGACGGGTCGGGGCCGAAACGCAGTCCCAGTGGCGCCGCCTGACGCTGCAGAACAGCGTGCACGGTGCCCGGATCGACCCGCGCGATCATCGCTTCGATGTCGATGTCGATGACCTTGTTGAGGTATCGCGAAAAGTCCATGACAACACCCGTGCCGACAGCATTGCCGGCGATGGACGTACCCGCCCCGCGCGACGTCAATGGCGTACGCGTTTCGGCACACGCAGCCACCGTGGCGACAACCTCATCGGCGTCATGCGGCCGTACAACGACCTGGGGCACGACCCGATAGAGCGAAGCATCGGTGCTGTAGATCGCGCGGGTCAACGCCGAGTCGTCAACGTCGCGAACGCCGTTTCGCGCAAGCGTCGCCAACACATCCTGCGTCAGCTCCGCGGTCGGGTTCACCACAGTTCGATCGATGCCGAGAGGATGCCGGCAACGTCGTCTTCGTTCACCTCGAGTGGGGCCGTGGCAAGCAAGCGCTGCTGCTTCATCGTCCCCTCGACCAGTTCGTTGATGTCGCCCTCGCCGAAACCGACGGCTCCGATGCCCCCAGGGATACCGATGTCGCGCATCAATCGGGCAAGGACCTGCGGCAGGAAGTCGGCCAGATCGTCCGGGCGCTCCGCGGTCGGGTCCAGGAGTTCAGCCGCGTGTATATGGCGTTCGGGCGAGGCCTTGAACGTGAACCTGAACGCCTCCGGAGCGGTCAACGACACCGCCATACCGTGGGGAACCATCGCGTGGTCAGCGTCATAGTCGATGGGCCTGAAGTCGGTGACTTGACCTGCGATCGGGTAGGCGTTGGCATGGGGGATGTGGACTCCGGCATTGCCGAAGCCGAGGCCGGCGAACGTCGCCGCCATTGCCACATTGGTCCGGGCGTCAAGGTTGCCGCCCTCACGGACGGCCGTGCGGAAAGAGCCCGCCATCAGACTGAGTGCCTTTTCCGACCACATGTCGGCGATCGGGTTGGAACCGCAATACGGGACGCGCTCGTTCGCCTGCTTGTGCTCGTATGTGGTGTAGGGCCGTGCCGTATAGCTCTCAAGCGCGTGACAGAGGATGTCCATGCCTGCCGCAGCTGTCACTCCGGCCGGTTGAGTGAGGGTGAGTTCGGGGTCGACGATCGCCAGGGTAGGACGAAGCCGGGGATGAGAAATGCCGGTCTTGACGTGTTGGCTGACGACATCCAGGACACATATCGTCGTGCTTTCGCTACCGGTCCCGGTGGTTGTCGGTATCGCAATGAACGGGAGCAACGGGTTGGCCGGGGCTTTTGCCCTGCCGACCGGTGCGTTGATGTAATCCATCAACTCCCCGTCATTGGTCGTGAGGAGGTTGACTGCCTTG
>JBDSQP010000431.1:0-2750 GCA_039929755.1 Aeromicrobium sp.
GGATTGGCGGCGGCCCCGCAGGTCGCCGAGGCAATCGCGAAGATGCCGACACCGATCAGAAACAGGCGCCGCCGGCCGAGGATGTCTGCCAGCCGTCCGCCGAGCAACAGCAGGCCGCCTGCCATCAGGACATAGCCGTTGACTACCCAGGCGAGACCCGATTCGCTGAATCCGAGGTCGGTCTGGATCCGGGGGAGAGCGACGTTCACGACGGTGACATCCAGGATCAGCATGAACTGGATGAGGCCCAGGACACCAAGGGCCTTCCAACGGCGCGGATCGCCGGCGGGGGAGGTTTGTACCGACTCTTGCTCGGTCATGTTGGAACCTTTCGTGTGTGCAGAGCATCCCTGTGCACTGAACTTCATCCTTGCGCAGACCTCTGACAAGTATTGGGCTCGCGGAGCCAATCTGGAATACCGACGTGAACGCAAGACGCAGTTGTCCACAGGCGGCCCGCGACCCCCTGTCAATTCACGGGCAACCCACCGAGCATTGGCCGCATGAGAAAAGTCGTTGTCGCCCTGGTCCTTGCCGCTGTCACGTCAGGAACGACCGGGTGCGGAGATGGGCCGCGACCATCAGTCCAGCGTCGATTCTCAATCGCTGATCTCAAGTCCATCAATCCGACCAACAAATCTCTGGTTGACATGAAGCGTCTTCCGAAACCTCCGTCTGGCTACACGTCAGAGGATGTCGAGTTGCTTGCCGTGCCGATCGCCAACGTCGTGGCATGGGGCTTGTATGACTCGCGGGTACATCATCCTTCGAGCAATCAGGCAGCCTTCAAGGCCGTCATGTCGTCACTCGACAGGGAGTCGACAACTGACTATCGACATCTTGTGGCCGACGTCATTGGCGATCATCCATATGAGCAATTTCTCGCCTCGATCTTTGCGAAAGACACTCGCGTCATGGGCCGTCCCAAGATGCTGCGTGCCAATTGGACGGCAAAGCGCGAGACGTATGGCTACGGGACGGTGGGCTTGGCCGTGAATCTTCGAACGATCACTGCATATGACGTGAGGTCGGGACGATCCAGAGGTGTCATCGGTGTACTCCGCGAAATGAGTCTCCTCAGTCCAGATCCGACCAAATCCATGTGGATCCCAGGAGTGGGCACCTCAAGCAACGCGTGGGGAGAGGACTTTTGCTCGCTCGCCACGCACGGAACATTGAAACCAATTACCAACCCTTCTGGCTACGCACGCGAGATGAAGACGATGTTGAAGGAGTCGAAGAGGTCGAAGGTCGAGTTGTCTGACCGCGACAAGGAAGACGAAAACCGCCACTACGTGAGAGAGCTCAAAGAATGTCCAAAGCCACGGTGAAGTTGAGACGTCGTCCACAAGCTGGGCTTCGCCGCTGGCTTAATCGGCTCGAGTGCGGAAGCATCCTCCACAGTCTCTCTTCGGGGGAAGGGATTTCCGGGTGACTGTTTCAGCTATGGGCGAGGTTCTCGCCGAGCGTGTTCGTGCTGTTGTGCGCGACAAGCGCATCGATCCCGCGGCCGACGCCGCCGCTGTCCATCGTGTTGCCACGCAGGTCGTCGCCGAGCATGAGGCCCGGAGTCTGACTGGTGCCGTCAACAGTGTTGGCGAACCAGATCTCCTGATCGGCCAACTTGTCGCCGATATTGCCGGTTTCGGAGCGTTACAGCCATACCTTGATGACCCCAATGTTGAGGAGATCTGGATCAACCAGCCGTCGCGCGTATTCGTAGCTCGTGATGGCAAGCACGAACTCACTCCGACGATTCTTTCGGCCGAACAGGTGCGAGAACTTGTCGAGCGGATGCTTTCCTCAAGCGGTCGGCGGCTCGATATCAGTACGCCGTTCGTTGACGCCATGCTCCCGGGCGGTCACCGATTGCACGTAGTCCTTGAGGGCATTTCGCGGTCCTTCACGGCCGTCAATATCAGGAAATTTGTTGCGCGTGCGCACTCCCTCGACGACTTGGTGGCACTTGAGTCCATCGATGCACATGTGGCTGCTTTTCTCAGGGCTTGTGTCCTTGCCGGGCTCAACATCGTGGTGTCCGGCGGCACGCAAGCAGGCAAGACGACACTTCTCAATTGCTTGGCCGCAGCAATTCCGGGAACTCAAAGGCTTGTTTCGGTTGAAGAGGTTTTCGAATTGCAGTGCGGGCATCCCGACTGGGTTGCGATGCAGACCCGTCAGGCAGGTCTCGAAGGCACGGGGGAGGTCGACCTTCGTTCGCTCGTAAAGGAGGCGTTGCGCATGCGACCTTCGCGGATCATCGTCGGCGAGGTGCGTGCGGCCGAATGTCTCGACTTGTTGTTGGCGCTCAACGCTGGCCTGCCGGGAATGGTCAGTCTCCACGCCAACTCGGCTCGTCAGGCGCTCGTCAAGATGTGCACCCTTCCGCTCCTCGCCGGAGACAATATCGGGTCTCGATTCGTAGTTCCCACCGTTGCTTCATCGGTGGACATCGTTGTGCATACGAGCATCGACACGTCGGGCAAACGACGCGTTCAGGAAGTTGTAGCGGTGTCCGGCCGAGTAGAAAACGACAACATCGAGAGTGAGCAAATTTTCGCTCGCCAAAACGAGGCGCTGGTTCGTAGGTCCGGAATGCCTGCGCGGCGGGATCGTTTCGAACTCGCCGGGATTGATCTCGATTCCCTGATGGCGGCGCGATGGGCGGACTGATCGGTCTCTTGGTCGGCATCGGCGTGGTTCTGATCGCCTGGACGTTTGCTGAGCCGGAATGGAAGCGCGCGCCCCAT
>JBDSQP010000432.1:0-4607 GCA_039929755.1 Aeromicrobium sp.
CGGCGCCGACTGGGACGCCGCCGTCGAGCACTGGAACAGCCTGCTCACCGACGAAGATGCGATCTTCGACAAAGAGATCACGATCGACGCTTCGACAATTGCGCCCTTCGTGACCTGGGGAACCAACCCCGGCCAAGGCGTAGCGCTGTCGGGCAACGTTCCCAACCCTGCCGATATCGAAGACGACAACGAACGCGTCGCCGCCGAGAACGCCCTCGTCTACATGGGCCTTGAGGCCGGCACTCCGATGAAGTCGATCGATGTCGACACGGTCTTCATCGGTTCCTGCACCAACGGCCGCATCGAGGACCTCCGCGTCGCGGCCGGACTGATCAAGGGTCACAAGGTTGCCGACAACACCCGCATGCTCGTCGTGCCGGGTTCGGTACGCGTACGTCTGCAGGCCGAAGAAGAAGGCCTCGACGTCATCTTCAAGGAAGCCGGCGCCGAATGGCGTGGAGCAGGCTGCTCGATGTGCCTGGGCATGAACCCCGATCAGCTCGTTCCCGGTGAGCGCAGCGCCTCGACCTCCAACCGTAACTTCGAGGGTCGTCAAGGCAAGGGCGGTCGTACCCACCTCGTATCCCCCGACGTGGCAGTCGCGACCGGAATCCTCGGTCACCTCGCCAGCCCCGCAGACCTGGTTTCGACAAGCTCAACCCACGAGGACGCCTGACATGGAAAAGTTCACGACTCACACGGGCGTCGGCGCCCCGTTGCGCCGAAGCAATGTCGACACCGACCAGATCATTCCCGCCGTCTACCTCAAGCGCGTCACGCGTTCGGGCTTCGAAGACGGACTCTTCTCGGCCTGGCGCAACGACCCATCCTTTGTCCTCAACAAGGACGCATATAGGAACGCGACCGTGCTTGTTGCCGGTCCCGACTTCGGTACGGGCTCATCTCGCGAGCACGCCGTATGGGCGTTGCAGAACTACGGCTTCAAGGTCGTCATCTCGCCTCGGTTCGGAGACATCTTCCGCGGCAACTCGGCCAAGTCCGGGCTGCTAGCGGCACAGGTCGATGACAAGGTCGTCCAGGCGTTGTGGGACCTCCTCGATGACGAACCCGGCGCAGAGATCACGGTTGACCTCGTCAATCGCACGGTTTCCGCCGGCGATGGGCCCAAGCGCATCGAGGATTCCTTCGACATCGACGACTTCACGCGCGGCCGCCTGCTCGAAGGCCTTGACGACATCGCGATCACGCTTAGTCATGCCGATGACATTTCGGCCTACGAGACGACGCGTCCGTCGTTCAAGCCCGTCACGCTCTAGCCCCTCGCCAAGATTTGGCGGCGAGCGCACCACGCAGACGATGATCTTGGTGCAGGCCCCGCCAAATCTTGGCGACGTCGGGGACTAGAAGATTCTGAGCTCGGTCACAACGCCGTCCGCATCGACATCGATGTGGACGCGTTGGCCCGGCCGAACGTGGCGAAGGTGTCCGCCGTCGATGGCGGCTTGGCCGAACTCGATGCGCTTGCCCTCATCGGTCAGCACGGATCCCGATGCCGTGGTGGGTTCATACGTTTCAACGGTGGCCTGCATACCGAAACACTAGCGGGGCTGCTCGCCTCGGATGTACGTGGAGGTTTAGGCTCGCCGGTATGGAGAAACGCCCCCGGTCGCGTGCCCTGCGGATCATCGTGTTCTTCCTCAGGCCGATGTTCATGGTGGTGACGAAACGTGACTGGAAGGGCGCCGAAAACCTGCCCGACGGCGGATTCGTGCTGGCGCCCAATCACGTTTCGCATCTCGATCCCTTCCTGATCTCGCATTTCATGGTCGACAACAATGTTCCGCCGCGCTTCCTCGCGAAGGACACGCTCATGAAGTTAAAAGTGTTCGGCAGGATCCTTGTGGCCGCAGAGCAGATCCCTGTCTATCGCGGCACCGAGGGAGCGGCAGAGTCCCTGCGGGCCGCTGTCGCGGCGGTCAACGCCGGGGGAGTCGTCACTATCTATCCCGAAGGCACCATCACGCGCGATCCGGCCGGCTGGCCGATGACCGGCCGCACCGGAGCCGTGCGAGTCGCACTGGCAACTGGCAAACCTCTGGTCCCGGTGATGCAATGGGGACCGCAGGAGATCATGTGGCCCTACAAGAAGCAACTGAGGTTGTTCCCGCGCAAGACGATCCATGTCAGGGTCGGCAAGCCGATTGACCTGTCGGACTTCGAAGGCAAACCCTTGACCGAAGAACTGCTGCACGAGGCCACTGACAGACTCATGGACGAACTGACCGCGTTGATGGTTGAAGTTCGAAGAGAACTGCGGACGGCGCGGCGAATCGACGTGCATACGCTGAATAAGCCGAAGACGAACTACAAGGGTGAGGAATCCTGATGGCCAAGACCGCCGTAATGGGTGCTGGATCGTGGGGCACGGCGTTCGCGCTCGTGCTCGCCGACGCTGGCAACGAGGTCAACATCTGGGGCCGTCGAGCCGAAGTGTGCCACGCGATCAACAACGATCGGGAGAACACCGAATACCTGCCGGGCATCGTAATGGATGACGCGATATGTGCCACGACCGATCCTGCTGTGGCCCTCGCCGACCGCGAGGTCGTGATTCTCGCTGTTCCCTCACAGCAGTTGCGCGCCAACCTCGAAGCGTGGGGTCATCTGATTCCCAGGGACGCCATCATGGTCAGCCTGATGAAGGGTGTCGAGCTCGGAACCCACCTGCGCATGAGCGAGGTCATCGCCGAGTTGACCGGGGCCGGCCCCGAACGCATCGCCGTGATCAGCGGTCCCAACCTCGCGCGCGAGATCGCCAACAGGGAGCCCGCCGCGAGCGTCGTGGCATGCGAGGACCAGGGAGTGGCCGAACGGCTTCAGAAGATCTGTCACAGCCCGGCATTCCGTCCCTACACGAACACCGACGTCATCGGTAGCGAGCTCGGCGGCACGACCAAGAACATCATCGGTCTTGCGGTGGGAGTATGCGTCGGCCTCGGCTTCGGCGACAACACCAAAGCCTCGGTCATCACCCGCGGCCTCGCCGAAACGGCCCGCCTGGGCGTTGCCATTGGCGCCGACCCTCAGACGTTTTCGGGCCTCGCAGGTATGGGCGATCTGGTTGCCACCTGCTCCTCGCCGCTCTCGCGCAACCGTACGTTCGGCGAGAAGCTCGGTCAGGGTATGACGGTCGACGAGGTCGCGGCCCAGACCCGTCAAATCGCCGAGGGCGTCAAATCATGCAAGTCGGTTTCCGAGCTCGCCAAACTCCATGGCGTCGAGATGCCGATTGTCGAACACGTCGCGGCTCTGATCGCCGGCGAAATGACGCCGATCGAGTTGGTAACGGCCCTGATCTCTCGCACCGCCACCAGCGAATAGTTCCAGGCGAACGGGCGGTCTAGGAGACCGCTTCGATCGATTGCCGGATGTCTGCCCACAGGTCGTCGACGTCTTCGATGCCGACCGAGAGCCGAACCAGACCCTCGGGGATGGTCTTGGGTTCGCCGCTCCAGCGACGACGGCGTTCCCACGTGGTTTCGACTCCGCCGAGACTCGTGGCATAGGTGATCAGGTTGCTCTGCTCGGTCATCTTCTGAGCCGAGTCAGGTCCGGCCTTGATCTCGAAGGCGATGATGGTGCTGAAACCCGGGTAAAGCGAATCCGAGACCAGTGGCGAAGCCCTGAGTCGCTTGTGCAACTCGCGCGCGTTGGCCTCGGCGCGGTCAAGACGCACGTGAAGCGTGCGTATGCCGCGTGTGGCCAGCCAGCATTCCATCGCACCCGGTATGGCGCCAAGGGTGCGTCTGCGCGACTCGAGGGCGCGCCAGGCGCGATCGCTGTTGGTGACGACGGCACCCAGGATCACATCGCTGTGGCCCGAGAGGAGTTTCGACGCCGAATGCACGACGAAGTCGGCGCCCATGTCGAGAGGCTTCTGTCGAAGCGGTGTGGCAAAAGTGTTGTCGACGGCAACCGCTGTGCCTGCACGGCTTGCAGATCGGGCGATCGCTTCGATATCGGCGACCTCGAGAGCGGGATTGGTCGGTGACTCGATCCACACCAGCGCAGCATTCTCCGAAGCGGCGATGACTTCCTTGGTGTTCGCAATGTCGACCAGTCGGAGTTCGATCTCTTTCTTGCGAGCCCTCTCGTGCAACTGCGTCAAGGTGCCGTTGTATGAATGGATCGCGGCCACGACCGGGGCACCGGCGGGTACGAGTTCGAACAATGCAGCCGTTGCGGAGGTGCCCGAAGAAAACGCCAGAGCCCGGCCACCTTCGAGTTCTCCGAGCACCGTTTCGAACGCTTCCCAAGCTGGATTGCCGTGGCGACCGTACTCGGATTCGCCGCCCGGAACCAGCGCGCTGGCGAAAGTCAGGGGTGCGTTTAGTGGACCGCCGGGGACGCGAGGGGGTCGCCCTGCGCTCACGGCAATGGTTGAAGCCGAAAGATCGTGTCTGTGCATGACCCCATTGTGCCCTGACCGTTATCGTGGTCGGTGATGAGCCACCCAACGAGCCCTGCCCCCGTACGCCCAAAAATCGCCGTTGTTTTCGGTGGTCGCTCCAGTGAGCATGGCGTTTCCTGTCTGACCGCGCGTGAGGTCCTGGCTGTCATTGACACAGACCGCTATGACGTACAGC
>JBDSQP010000433.1:0-3903 GCA_039929755.1 Aeromicrobium sp.
GTGGTCATGCGTCCATGAGCCTTTCGCAGGGGTTTCATAACTAGAACCTGTTCTAGTTTTGCAGTTGCGGGCGCCAACCGCAACTGCTTCTTCAAAGCCGAATACTATTCCGGCGGCGTCGCGATCAGCGACGCCACTTGCTCGGCGACCTCGCGACGCACTTCGCCGGCATCCGCACCGGTCGAATCGGCCATGAATCGGCCGAAGATCAGCCAGCCCAGGACAGTCAGTCCCGCGACGGAGGTGGCCACCCCGCGGTCGGTGTCGTCGTCGCGCCACAGGCCCGAGAAAAGTTCGGTCGTCGACGCGGTGCCCGGCAGCGCGGCCTCGGGGCTGTCCAGGACGGTATGCACCAGAGTTCGCCAGTACGACGGGCGGTCAGCCAACAGGTCGAGCAGCTCGGCCACGACCTCGGGGTCGGCCTGACCTCTAGTCGGAAGGCCCGACTCGACGACGGCGGCAACCACGGCCTCGGCGTCGGCGGCCAGCATCTGCTCCAGCACGTCGGCCTTGGTGCCGAAGTGGCGGTGCACCAGTGCGTGATTTACTCCCGCCCGAGCGGCGATCTCGCGGACCGTGAACCCAGCAGGCCCGCGCTCGGCCACCAGCGCACTGGTGGCAGCAAGCACCGCCGACCGGACTTCCTCGCGACCATGGGGCCTGGCGTGGACCGGAGAACTCGTCATGAACGCAGTCTATACAAAGTTGTAACCAATTGGTTACAGTCTTCGCATGCGTCGTGCACTCTCCCTACTCGCCGGAGCCGCCATGCTGACGGCCGCCCTCGCCGGACCGGTGACGGCTGCGACCACTCCCTCGCCGGAGTTGACGCTGCCACCGATCCCCGCGGTTCGGGGACTTCCTATCCCGTCACTGCCCACCGACGTTCTGGTGCCGAAGTTCATCGGCTCGCAGGCATTCGCGCAACCGATCGCCCACACCCCGATCCCGCAGAACCCGTGGCTCTCCCCCGACGGCACGAACACGATGCACAACGACTCATACGCCTCGGATGCCTACGAGGTCAGCGGCCCACTGGGCGACCACCTCACCGTGAAGTCGGCATCGTACGGAGTCCGCGAGTGCGCAACGATCGCCTTCGACTCGCATCACCGCATCGTCGGCTTGTGCGGTGGTCTCGAGGGCTTCGGCATGATGGTGATCGACCCCGTGACCCTGAAGCCGATATCGGAGCTTCGCACCTCTGCTCGCAATCTGCTCACGGCCACCAACCCCTTGACCGACATCTGCGGCGGCACCTACTTCTTCCTCGACGCCGACGACGTTGTCTACCCGACGACCGCCAAGAAGTCGGTTCTGAAGATCAAGGTCCGGCTCGACGGCACCCTCGTCAAGCAGCAAGAGTGGCCACTGGCCGACCGCATACCCGCCGACGACTGCCTGATCGCCACGATGCCTGACTGGGACGGCCGGATCTGGTTCTTCACTCAGCAAGGCATAGTCGGAACCCTCGACCGGGACAGCGGTGCCGTGCAGGTGATGCACCTGCCGTCGGGTGAGGAGGTCACGAACTCGGTTGCCACCGACGAGACCGGCGGGATGTACGTCGTCTCGACCCATGCGCTCTATCGGCTGGACGCCACGGCTGCCGGCGCCCCCGAGGTCACGTGGCGCGAGTCCTACAACCGGGGAACCCGGCTGAAACCGGGCAACCTGTCCCAGGGCTCCGGCACCACCCCGACCCTGCTCGGCGACCGGTGGGTTGCGATCAACGACAACGCCGACCCGCAAACGAACGTGCTCGTCTACGACCGTCGCAAAGGTGCGACCGGTCGGCTCCACTGCGCGCAGCCGGTCCTGGCCCAAAACGCCGGTACGACCGACAACAGCTTGGTCGCGGCGGGCAACTCATTCATCATCGAGAACAACTACGGCTACAAAGGGCCGACCTCGACGATCCTCGGGCAGACCACAACGCCGGGCCTGGCTCGGGTGATGGTCGACGACGTCGGCTGCCACGTTGCCTGGACCAACAACTCGATCGCGCCAACCTCGGTGGCAAAGGCCTCGCTCGGCAACGGTCTTCTCTACGCCTATACGAAACCGAAGGTCGCATCGGCGCCCGCCAACACTGTCGACCCCTGGTACTTCACAGCCATCGACATCCGCACAGGGAAAACCGTCTGGAGCCGCCTCACCGGCACAGGCATCCAGTGGAACAACCACTACGCCGCCATCTACCTCGGCCCCGACGGAACGGCATACATCGCCACCCTGGCCGGACTGGTCAGGATCGAGGACTCATGAAGACGTTCGTCGTCAGCGGAGCCGCCAGCGGGATCGGCGCCGCGACCACCGCGCTGTTGCGCGAACAGGGTGACCGAGTGATCACCGTCGACCTCCACGACGTCCCGCCCGGAATTGAACACATCGTCGCCGACCTGTCCACGGCTGCTGGTCGGGCGGTGGCGGTGGCCGGCGTCCGGCAGCTGACCGAGGTCGTGCACGGATTGGTGCCCTGCGCGGGCATCGCCGGGTCCACCGGCGTCGATTCCGCACTGGTGGTGTCGGTGAACTTCTTTGGAGCCGTGGCCCTGGTCCGAGGCCTCCAGCCACAACTGGCGGCGGCCGCGGGATCGAGCGTCGTACTCCTCGCCTCGAACTCGATCACCGGTATGCCCGGCTGGCGCGCGTCAGTGGCCGACCATTGCCTGGCCGACGACGAAGCAGCCGCGCGCGCAGATGCTGCCGAGGCAGACTCGGTGATGGTCTACCCGGCGACGAAGGCAGCGCTGGCCTGGTGGGCACGCCGCGAGGGCGTGACAGAGCCCTGGATCGGGCAGGGCATCCGGCTCAACTCTGTGGCGCCCGGCATGATCGACAGCCCGATGACCGATCAACTCCGCGCCGACCCGGCCATCGGCCCGGCGCTCGACTCATATCCGTCAGCGATCGGCCGTCCGGGACGACCCGAGGAGGTCGCCGCGCTGATCGCCTTCATGCTCTCCGATGCAGCAAGTCTGATGGTCGGTTCGGTTGTGTACGCCGATGGCGGCACCGACGCGATCTTGCACCCGAAGGCTCCCGAGGGCTGGGATGTCTAGCGGCCCTCGACGTACTTCTTGAATCCCTTGCTGCCGGTGTCGAGCGCGGTCTTGAGGACCTTCTTGAGAATGAACCCGGGCATCGGGACCTTCACGCCGAGCTCGAGGTCGAGTCGGATGTGGGTGCCGCTGTCGGTTGGCGTCAGCGTGTAGGTGCCGACCTGCATGGACTGGACCGAGCTCTCGGTGAGGGTCCACGTGACCGAGTGCAGTCCATCCCATTCGTAGTCGGTGACGGCGTTGTCGCTGAACCCCGCCGCACTCACCTTGGCGCGCACTCGTTTAGGTCGGCCGTCGTCGAAACGAGACTCGACCTCAGCGGACTGGTGGGGACCAGACCATGTGGGCAGGTCCTCGATCGCCGCAACAGCGTCCATCACCTGATCGGGTGAGGCGTTGACGTCGAACTCGATGCTTCCTGAAACTGCCATCTCTAGATCCTCTCGATAATCGTGACGTTGGCCTGGCCGCCACCCTCGCACATGACCTGCAGGCCGTAACGACCATCGGTGCGCTCCAGTTCGTTGAGAAGCGTAGTCATCAGACGGGTGCCAGTGGCGCCGATCGGATGCCCCAGAGCGATGCCGCCACCGTTGACGTTCACCCGCTCGTGCGGCACGTCCAGCTCCTGCATCCAAGCCAACACGACTGAGGCGAATGCTTCGTTGCACTCGAAAAGGTCGATATCGGACACAGTCATGCCGGCTTTCGCCAAGGCATGCCGGGTCGAGGCGATGGGACCGGTCAGCATCCAGATCGGATCGTCGGCACGCACGGACAAATGGTGCACACGGGCTCGCGGCGTGAGCTGATGATCGCGTACGGCCCCCTCGGACGC
>JBDSQP010000434.1:0-4654 GCA_039929755.1 Aeromicrobium sp.
ACGCTGCTCCGTCCGTGCACCTGGCCGACTGGCCGGCTGCTGACGAATCCCTCATTGTCCAGGGCCTCGGTCAGCAGGTCGACGCAGCACGTCGCGTGACCGAACTGGGCCGTGCGGCCCGGGCCGAGTCGAAAGTGCGCACTCGCCAGCCGCTCCGACGGGCTCTGATCGCGTCGAGTACTTACCACCTTCTCGGAGACGAACTGCGCGCCCAGGTGTGTGAGGAGCTCAACATCGGTCATTTCGAGCCGCTCGGCGAGGCAGGCGCCGATCTGGTCGAATACACGTTGAAGGGCAACTTCGGCGTGCTGGGCAAAAAGCACGGCAAAGACACACCACGCGTCGCTGCGGAAATCGCCGCTTACGCAAACCCGGCTTTTGCCGGCGAAGTCCTCCCGAGCGGGGCAGCAATCAGTGTCGAGGTCGACGGCAAGCAAATCGCAGTCGTACTCGAAGACGTCATCATCTCGGAACGCCCGCGCGAGGGTTGGTCAGTCATCAACAATCAAGGCGAGACGGTAGCGCTCGATCTCGAACTCGATGAGGACCTCCGCCGCGCCGGCCTCGCCCGCGAGGCCGTGAGGTTGATTCAAGAGGCCCGCAAGTCTTCTGGTCTCGACGTCAGCGACCGCATTGCTTTGTCGTGGACGGCGAACGGCGACATGGCAGAAGCCCTGCGTATCCACATGACGGAGATCGCCGACGAGGTACTCGCCCTAAGTACCCAGGAGTCACCCGCGGCAACCTCTTTTGCCGACGACGAACTTGGGCTGAGCTTCGACATCACCAAAGCCTGAGAACAGAAAACCCCGGCGACCGATGGTCGCCGGGGTTTTGCCTTGATTTGACCTACAGGCTGTTGTCGTCGTCCCCAAGGAGTGAACGAAGACGCTTCGGCGAGGCATCGACAGGAGCTTCAACCGGAGCTGATCCGGTCTTCTCCTGCGCTGCCAAACCATCAAGCTGGCTCTGGAAGTAATTCTTGAGGCGCGCGCGATATTCGCGCTCGTAGGCACGAAGGTGCTCGACGTCGCGCTGAAGTTCGAAGCGCTCGCGCTCGATCGCGGCCATGGCCTGTTGGCGACGTTCGTTGGTTTCGTCATCGAGCTTCTGGGCCCGGACTCGAGCATCGGTTTCGAGACGATCAGCTTTGCCGCGGGATTCATTGGTGAGGCGTTCGGCCTTGGTGCGAGCTTCTCCGAGAATACGGTCCGCTTCATCCTTGGCTGAATCCATCAGCTGGTCGGCATTATTCGAGGCAATCTCAAGCAGTCGGGCCGCGGCGGACGACGCTTCGCCCATCGAAGCGCGGGGCGCGGGAGCGGCAACCGGCTCAGGAACAACTGGTTCGGGCTTCGCGATGACAACTGGTTCGGGCTCGGCCTTGACCGGTTCGGGCTTGACGGGTTCCCGCACGGCGGGGACCGCCTGCGTGGCAGGGATGGAGCCGGTGGTGGCCGGGGAAAATACCGCAGGGATAAGACCAGTCTGCTCGCCGGTAGATGCAGCGGAAACCTTGGCGCGAAGTTCCTGGTTCTCGACCGTCAACCGTTCGAGTTCAGCCTCGACTTCGTCGAGAAACTGATCGACTTCGCCCATGTCATAGCCCTCACGGAGTCGGACGGGAGTAAAACGCTTGTTGCGCACGTCCTCGGGCGTCAGCGGCATGAGTTCACCTCAAAGTCTTTTCAAAGGAATGGGACAATTCGGAATCCACCGTACTCTGTCGTGCGCAACTTCTGCCACACGCGTCCTCGACCAATCGCGATTCAGAAGAAGATTCTGGTATTTACTGCCTGCAACAAGTAGATGGTGATCAGCAGGATCAGTGGCGAAAGGTCGATCGCCGCGCCTCCCATTCGGATCGGCGGTATGACACCTCTCACAACGCGAAGTGGCGGATCGGTCACCGAGTAGAGGGCTTCACAGAGCACGGCCACGGCACCCTTGGGTCGCCAATTGCGAGCGAACATCTGAACCCAGTCGAGGACAAAGCGCGCCAGAAGCACAACTATGCAGGCGAAAAGGATGAAGGCAATGACCTGCCCGACAGCCGTCACTGCTCAGGTTTGATTGTAGAAGCCGCCAGCAGCGATGCGCTGCTTGTCTTCGTCGGTGACGATGACGTTTTCTGGCGAAAGAAGGAAGACCTTGGCGGTCACTCGGTTGATCGAACCATGGACGGCGAACACCAGACCGGCCGCGAAGTCGACAAGGCGCTTGGCATCACTGTCGTCGATTTCAGAAAGGTTCATGATGACCGGAACGCCCGAGCGATAGTGCTCGCCGACTGTGCGCGCGTCGTTGTAAGTGCGCGGAGTCACTGTCTCGATGCGAGACACGTCTTTGCTTGTCTGCGGGACGGGCGTCGGACGTCGATGCTCAACGAGGTTGGCGACGGTGGGGACATTGGTCCGCGCGACCGCGGTTGCCCGCGGAGCCGGAACGGACGGTTCGAACTCGTCGAACTCGTCGTCAAAATCTGCCTGTTCAACGAGGCCGAGGTATTCACCAACTTTGCGCATTGCGCCAGCCATGAGATCTCCGTAGGTTCGATCCGGCAACACACACTCGCAAATAACGAACATGCGTTGAATTACAGTCTTGAGATTACCGGAGTCAAGGCCGCTCACCGAGTACTGAACGCCCAATTCGCAGGTGTGTCGCGCCGGCCATTACCGCTTCTTCCAGGTCCCCGCTCATGCCCGCCGAGATAGTTGTCGCGTGCGGGTATGCGCTGCGGATGACCGCAGCGATTGTGCCAAGTTCGGAGAAGGCCACCGTGGGGTCCGCTTCGAGCGGCGCGACCGCCATCACTCCGCCCAGCGTCAGGTGTTCGGAGCGCTCTATCGCCTCGGCCACGGCCAAGACATCGTGGGGCGTGGCGCCTGATCGTCCTGCGTCGTCGCTGAGTCCGACTTGCACCAGGCATTCAAGGGTGCTACCGGCAGCAGCTGCGCCCTTGTCGAGGGCGGCGACAAGTTTGATCCTGTCGACGCTGTGGACGACGTCGGCATAGCGGGCCACTGCCGCCGCCTTGTTGGTTTGCAGGCCGCCGACAAAATGCCACCTCAACCTTGGCGGATGGGCCGATTGTGCGACGGCATCGTGCTTGTCGCCGGCTTCGGGATGACGGTTTTCGCCCACATCGGTGACCCCGAGATCCGCGAGGAGTTCGACGTCAAGAGCCGGATAGGTCTTCGTGATCACGACGAGAGTGACTTCGTTTCGGGAACGACCTGACGCCTGACAGGCTTCGGTGATGCGGTCCTCAACTCTGGCGAGGTTGACTGCGAGTTGCTGGCGGCGAGACGTCATCGCCTCGGCATCACTCACCAGTCTGTCCCCGAAGGACAACGATGGCCCCTTGCCTGCCCGAGGACTTGCCCTGACGCCGATACGAAAAGAACTGTTTGTCCTCCATCGTGCACAGATCCAGACCGAGATCTGTCACATCTACCTGCTCGGCCTTGAGTTGGGCGATAACGCCTCTGCCGACGTCGAGGGCGGGCTTGCCTGCGGCCGTGTTCGATCGGGCTTCCGGCACGAATTCGGCAGCCTCATCGACCATGCTCTGCGGAAGTTCGTAGCAGGAGCCGCAAACGCGTGGACCGATCCACGCCTGGATCCGTGTTGCGCCCCTGTCGCGCATCGCCCTCACAGCCGCCGGCGCAACGCCATTGACAAGTCCCGCGCGTCCCGCGTGGACCACGCCGACGAGACGCGCCTGTGGATCGGCCAACACAATCGGAGTGCAGTCAGCCGCCCGGACGATCAGTGCTAGGCCGACCTCATCTGTGACCATGGCGTCAGCCACTGGCGCGTCCGTGGACGACCCGACGACAAAGGCAACGTCGGCACCATGGACTTGCGTCATGGTGCGAAAACGAGGCACGCCGAAGGCCTCGGCGACAGCGGCAAGGTTGCGGGCCACCAGCGCCGGATTGTCGCCCGTTGCTTCCGCTCCCGATGCCGTCGTCGACCCCAGATTGAGCGAGGAGTATGGCCCGTCGCTGTATCCGTCCTCGCGATTGGTGAACGCAAATTCGATGGTTCCCAGAGATCCGCGGGAGAAGAACACGGACCGTACCGCCGTCAGCGGAGGAAGTCGGGTATGTCGAGATCGTCGCCGTATTCAGTTGGCATCGGATCTGCAGGCACGGTGACCGGTCGATTGCCATCCAGGCTGGGATCCGGCCGGAGGTAGCTGTCGGCCGTGGGAGGCTCAACCTTTTCCACTTCGACTTCCCGGAGCAGCGCCGGTTTGGCCGAATCGCGACTCTTGGGCTCTCCGCCATCGAATCCTGCAGCGATGACCGTGACACGAACTTCGTCACCAAGCGCATCGTCGATCACAGCACCGAAGATGATCTTGGCTTCGGGGTGGACCGCGTCTGCGACCAGGCCCGCAGCCTCGTTGATCTCGAACAGTCCGAGATCGGAACCGCCTGCGATCGAGAGCAGCACTCCGCGAGCGCCTTCGATCGATGCCTCGAGCAAAGGACTCGAAACGGCCATCTCGGCGGCGACGGCGGCGCGGTGCTCGCCGCGGGCCGAACCGATGCCCATGAGGGCCGAGCCGGCATCGGACATGACCGCCTTGACGTCGGCGAAGTCGAGGTTGATCAGACCCGGGGTGGTGATCAGGTCGGTG
>JBDSQP010000435.1:0-3142 GCA_039929755.1 Aeromicrobium sp.
CGGTGTCCCACTTGCCACGTTCGCCACCTAGACGGTCCGGGTGGGCCTTCGACCTGGCCTGCTTGTAGAGGCGCATCAGGTCGTCATTGCTCGGATTGTCGGCAAGGGGTTCGGCCCCTGCGATCGACTCAAGCGTCATGATCGCGGCAAGCTCCTTGGGCGACTGAGTCACCTTGGAGGCGGTCGTCGTCGACTTGGATGAGGACTGTGTCTTGGCCTGGCGCACGTTGAAGTCACGCATCCTTTGTGGATAGCCAACGCGGTTGGCGTCATAGCAAGGGATTTCGAGCTTCTTGGCCAGGGCAACCGCGGCCTGCGGTGACTCAACCCGCCGGCGGGTCCATTCACCGTCAGAAGCGACCAAAACCATGGTGGTCTGGGTGACCGATGTCTTCGGTTCGATATAGGCCTCGACCCCCTTGCGGGAGGCCGTGAAGTCAAGCAATTGCTGCATGTCGGCGCGGGTCGCATCCCGATCCGAGATCATCGCACCGCCATCGGTACGTGCATTCTTCTTCCGCTTGAACTTCGCCATAGGAACAAGTGTGCCTGACGCCCGGGAGCGGCGCTGTCAAACATACTCGCGGGTACTCACCCCGAGAACGACTGGCTTGACTCAAGTGACAAGATGATCCGCGAAGGCATTTGACACGGGAGGCCCAACGTGGCGGACGGCGCCAGCAACAACTTTGACATCGTGATTCTCGGCGGCGGCAGCGGCGGATACGCCTGCGCTTTGAGAGCGGTTCAACTGGGTCTAAGCGTGGCCCTCGTCGAAAAAGGAAAGCTTGGCGGAACATGTCTCCACAACGGCTGCATCCCCACCAAGGCGCTCCTTCATTCGGCTGAAGTTGCCGACGCCGCGCGCGAGGCGGATGTTTTCGGCGTCAACGCGACGTTCGACGGCATCGACATGGTCAAGGTCAACGCCTTCAAGGACGGTGTGGTCGGCAGGCTCTACAAGGGCCTCCAAGGCATGATCAAGGGCGCGGGCATCACGGTTGTCGAAGGCGAAGGCAAGCTTGTCGCCACTGTGCCCGACGGTGGTGGCACTGTCGAGGTCAACGGCGAGCCCTACACAGGCAAGAACATCGTGCTCGCCACCGGCTCATACGCCCGCACGCTTCCCGGCCTCGAAATCGGCGGCCGCGTGATCACCAGCGATGAAGCCCTAGGCATGAGCGAAGTTCCCACCAACGTTGTCATCATAGGCGGCAGTGTCATCGGTGTGGAGTTCGCCTCTGTCTGGAAGTCCTTCGGCGCCGAAGTCACCATCGTCGAGGCTCTACCCACACTCATCCCGCTCGAGGACCCCGCGCTCTCCAAGCAACTCGAGCGCGCGTTCCGCAAGCGCAAGATCAACTTCAAGACCGGCACCAAATTCACGGGTGTCGAACAGTCCGACAGCGGCGTCAAGGTCTCGCTCGAAACGGGCGAGACCCTCGACACAGATCTGGTGCTCGTCGCCGTCGGTCGCGGCCCCAATTCGGCGAACCTCGGCTACGAGGAGCAGGGAATCACGGTCGACCGTGGTTGGGTCATCGCCAACGAACGCCTCGCAACCAACGTCCCCGGCGTCTTTGCCGTCGGCGATCTGGTTCCCGGACTGCAGCTCGCGCACCGCGGATTTGCCCACGGCATCTTCGTTGCAGAAGAGATTGCGGGCCTCCATCCGATGCCGGTCATCGATTCAGGCATCCCGCGAGTCACATACTGCGAGCCCGAAGTCGCCTCAGTCGGCCTGACCGAGCCACAGGCGCGCGAAAAGTACGGCGATGTCGACACCTACGAATACAACCTTGGTGGCAACGGCAAGAGCCAGATTCTCCAGACTGCTGGCCTGGTCAAGCTCGTGCGCGAAAAGGACGGACCGATCGTGGGCGTCCATATGATCGGTGCCCGCTACGGCGAACAAGTCGGCGAAGCGTCGCTCATTGTCAATTGGGAGGCTTTCCCCGAGGATGTAGCCCAGTTCATCCACGCTCACCCAACTCAAAACGAAGCGCTCGGTGAAGCCTCATTGGCGCTCGCCGGCAAACCACTCCACGCCCACGCCTGAGAAACCCAGAGGTCACCATGGCAACGTCCGTCACTCTTCCCGCCCTCGGCGAAAGCGTCACTGAGGGAACGGTCACCCGTTGGCTCAAGGCTGTCGGCGACACTGTTGCCGTCGATGAGCCGCTGCTCGAGGTCTCCACCGACAAGGTCGACACCGAAATCCCCTCGCCCGTCGCCGGCATCTTGCTGGAGATCAAGGCGCAAGAAGACGAGACGATTGAGGTTGGCGCCGAGCTCGCCGTGATCGGTGAAGCTGGCGAAGAAGCAGCCGCCCCTGCGGCCCCTGCCGCGGAGGCTCCTGCCCCGGCCGAGGAAGCACCAGCCGAAGTTCCAGCTCCTGCTGCGCCTGCTCCAGTTGCAGAAGCTCCGGCGCCTGCCGAACCAACAGTTGACACTGCGCCGCCGTCCGAAAATGCGAGTGGAGTCTCTGTGACTCTGCCAGCCCTTGGCGAGAGCGTTACCGAGGGAACGGTGACCCGCTGGCTCAAGGCCGTTGGCGACGACGTTGCCGTGGACGAGCCACTGCTCGAGGTCTCCACCGACAAGGTCGACACCGAAATCCCCTCGCCCGTCGCCGGCAAACTCCTGGAGATCAAGGTCGCCGAGGACGAAACCGTCGAGGTCGGCGCCGAACTGGCCGTCATCGGTGCCGCAGGCGCCGCCCCGGCAGCTGCTCCCCCGGCCCCGGCCGCCCCCGAACCTGTTGCCGCTCCGGCACCCGCAGCTCCGCCGGCACCCGCAGCTCCGCCGGCACCCGCACCTCCGCCGGCACCCGCGCCTCCAGAGGTCCCCGTCCCTGTCCCCGCGCCAGTCGCCACCCCTGCGCCCGCTCCGGCTCCGACTCCGGCTCCGACTCCGGCTCCGACTCCGGCTCCGGTGCATACAGATGCTCCGGCCTCGTCCGGCGACTCCTATGTCACCCCGATCGTTCGCAAGCTCGCCAAGCAGCACGGCGTGGACCTTGCCGCTATCACCGGAACCGGCGTTGGCGGACGCATCCGCAAGCAGGACGTCCTGGACGCCGTCGCCGACTCGACGCCCGTCGTAACCGCGGCGCCCGTGGTCACCCCCGCCCCTGTGCTCG
>JBDSQP010000436.1:0-3599 GCA_039929755.1 Aeromicrobium sp.
AAACACTGCCGACCACGACAACGGCGATCGTGATGACGAGCCCGAACAACCACACGCCGATTCCCTGCCGTGCGCCGTTGAAGCGTGCGAGTCGACCAGCGACATACCCGCCGACGAAATAGCCGACCGCCAGGGTGGCGAGGATCGCGATGGCTGAGGCTGCCCCGATGGAGCCCGCCCGAAGTTCGGCCGCGGACTGCGTGATGTCAAGGGAAGAACCGACGCCGGTGGATATGGCGCCCACGACACCCACGAGAAGAATCGTCAGGGCGACTGCTTCCAGCCAGCCGTACAAGACCGCGCCAACCTTGAGGCCGCCGAACTCTTCGCGTCGGTACTCGTTCTGCTCGCTCACGGTGGGCGGGTCTTCGTTGGGAAGCACGCGAGCGCGCTTTCCGTATGCGTCGGACTCGCGCTCAGTTGTCATGGTTCCGGTTTGAGAATCGGATTTCTTGTTCTTGAACATGAGTGTCCTCCGTATTGGCATCTCTCCCAATATCGCAGCCGGGCACCCGATCGACTAATGCGCCGCAGTGCCGACGCCCTTCATCGTCCGACGCTTAGTGTGGCCACGGATCGGTTGTACGTCTTCTTTACCCAATTTCGTCAGAACTACTCAGGTGGAGATGAACGACCTCATACCGACGCTGCCCATGTCGATCGTGTTGTTGAAGAAGCGGATGTCTTCGCCGTCTTCGAGCAGACTCATCGAGGCGATCATCGGCCGGTAGTGGTCATCGGTCGGCACCGCGATTCGGGCTTCGGACCACGAGCCGTAGGGGTCGACGAGCTTGCCGATCTCGCGGTCGCGAATGGCGACGGCCGTGTCGGCGTCGAACTGAGTTGCCCAGTCCCACGGGGTGCCGCCATCCCATTTCACCCGGCCGAGGGCGTGGACGACATTGCCGCTGCCGATGAAGATGACGCCGCGGCGACGCATCGCCCGGAGGCGCCCATACAGCTCATAGAGCTTGGGCAGGGGCATGGAGTAGTCGATGCTGATCTGAAGGACCGGAACTTCGGGTTTGGGCGCGAGGTGCTTGAGGACGCTCCAGGTGCCGTGGTCGAGTCCCCATTGTTTGTCGAGTTCGGCTTCGTATTCGACCAGCTGTTTGGCAAGCAGTTTGGCGACCTGCTCGTCGCCGAAGGATTCATACTGCACGCGGTAGAGCTCATCGGGAAAGCCCCCGAAGTCATAGATGATCGGGTTCTTGGGCGCATCGGTGATGTGCGTCTGTCCCGGCGTCAGCCAGTGCGCGCTGATGACGACAATGGCCTGGGCGTCGGGCAGCCCCTCGCCGACTTCGTGCCACTTTTGTGTGAACGAGTTGTCGGAGATGGCGTTCATGGGGTTGCCGTGTCCGACGAACAGCACCGGCATCAGCGGGCTCGGCGTCAGGCGGTTGTCCAGGTCGTTGATCGAGTACGTGGTCATGGTTTTCCTACTATAGTTGATCCTTCAACTATAGTAGCACCCGATATCAGGCCTCCATATGGAAGTCGACGCCGAAGAAGTTCGCATCCGTGACGGTCACCGTGGCCGGATGTTTGGAGCCGTCGTTGGCGACGAGATCGCATACCGTCTTCTCGCCCTTGACACCCTTAAGGCCCTCGGGGCACTTGACCGTGTCGATGCCCGAGGGGATCTGGCTGTCCAGTGACTTCTTGACCTGGCCCTCGAGCGTCACCGGCGGGACCACGGGCGGCGGCGGGATGTTGAAAAGGAAGTCGACGTGCAGTCCCTTGACCTTCGTCACCTTGAGGTCGACGTTGTATTGCAGTCCGTTCGCCAACAGTGCACAACTGGTGGTGGCGCCGACCTTGGCCTTGAGCTTCTTGGGACATGCGACGTTCTGGGGCTTGAGGCGCGGTTCCTTGGCCGTGACCTGCGCGGCCACCTGCTTCTCAAGCGTTTTGGTCGAAACAGACTTGTCGACGTTGACCGACCCGCTGACGGAGCACGCCGAGGCTGTGCCAAAGGCGATCAGGACAAAGGCAATCGTGGTGAGGCGCATAGCGACACGATGACAGAGGCGAAGCGCACGCGACGTGAATTTGGTGAACTGGTCAGTTCAGGCAGCGCCTGAGTTCGGAAACCCGATAGAAATAGCTGCCCTTCTTATAGGGCTTACAACTGCTGTTGAACTTCACCGGGACCTCGTTGTAGCGCATCGTGACGAGGACATACTTCTTCTTCCGGTATGCCGCCCACTCGATGTTGCCCGACATTTTGCCGGCAACGGCGCCACGCCACGGGTTGAGTTGACGAGTGAATCGCTGGCCCTTGGGCACCTGAGTTCCGCTGCCGGGAGCCTTGATCAACGCCGCGAACGGCATTGTGGTCTCGCCGTGCGCAAACCGCAGCACGGCGGCGGTCGAGTTGCCCTTGACTCGGGCGTTGAGCCTTTTGAAGAAGTTGGCGAGCAGCGGTTTCGCGTCGCTGAACGAACTGGTTTGACCCTTCACGCCGGGCCCGTACTTGAAGAACGTCTTGACGTCGGTGGCATAACTGAGCGGCTCACGGGTCGCGCGCGGGACGTAGCGAGCGAACGAGATATTGGTTTCCTTTTTCATGCTGGGCGCCGTTTGATACAGCGAATAGATGTCGAGCGCCGCACCGACCGGGTCCTTGATGCCGTCGACATACTTCCTCGTGTAGATCGTAGTCAGCACAGTCTTGGCGTAGCCCTTGACCGACGGCAGCGCGAGGGTTTGCTTGGTGATCTTGCTGCCCGCCGAAGATGCGTCGTTGCTGAGATGCATCAACTGGTCGGCCGCGACCGGCTTGTTCAGGAGACTCGTGAGCTTGAGCGTCGGAAGAGTCCGGGTCATGCTGGCGACCTCTGCGTCGGCGCTCTGCTTCGTACGAGTGACATCCGTGGTGACGGTGGCGATCTTTTGTTTCTTCTTCTTGACCGAGGTGAAGAACGACTTGTAGTTGAGGGCCGTACGGCGACCGATGCCGGCCATCTCGTCCTTGCCGAGCCCGCTGAGTTTGCCGTAGCCAACCTTGCGTTCGGCGCCCTGGAAGAGCCTGATGTCGCGAGCGAAGTTCTGGCCGACCGCCGTCAGTTGCTTCTTGTCCGATGCCTTCTGCCATACCGAGAGGACGCGCTTCTCGGTCGAGTCGCTGGTCGCTGAGCGGGCGCCGTGCCGACCGAGGGTCTCCAGGAAGAACATCGAGTAGCCCTTGGGCGGAGATTTGATGCTCGAACTCTTCGGATTGCCGTATGGCGCCTGGTTCGCGTAGTCCGAAACCGGAGCGGGAGTCTTGGCCGTTGCCGGCCCGACCAAACCGACCAAACCCACCAACAAAGCCATCAGCAGAGTGACTAACTTGACCGCGATTCGCATGATCTCCCCCGTGAAAGTGCCGCTAAAACACTCTAGACGAACTCAAGGGTTTTTGCGGACAGGTTGCGAACTCGTCGATGAGCGTCGCGCCTCGTCGAATTCAACTGCAAAACGCCGACAACACCGGCGCCCCGTCACTAAGGTGACGTCATGGCACGCAAAATCCTGAAGATCAACGACTCGAGCTGGCTGTTCGCGGAGTCCCATCGCACACCGATGCAGGTCGGGATGCTGGCGACCTTCAC
>JBDSQP010000437.1:0-2246 GCA_039929755.1 Aeromicrobium sp.
GACGAAGAACATGAAGTCACCGGCATTGATCAGGTCGAACACCTCGAAACCGCATACGATCATGTCGGATCCTCTTCCGGCGGCTCCCAACTCACGTAAGGACCATGCATGAAACTCGTGACAGCAATCATCAAGCCCCACAAGTGGGAGGACGTCCGTGAAGCCCTTGCGGTGGCGGGCATCGCCGGTATGACGGTCACCGAGGCCAGCGGCTATGGCCAGCAAAAGGGTCACACCGAGGTCTATCGCGGTGCCGAGTACGAAGTCACACTGGTGCCGAAGATCCGACTCGAGGTCGTCGTCGATGACGCCGATATCGAAACAGTGGTTTCGATCATTGAGACATCTGCCAAGACGGGCAAGATCGGCGACGGCAAGATCTGGGTCGTCCCTGTCGATTCTGTGGTGCGTGTCCGCACAGGCGAAACCGACGAAGCCGCGCTCTGAGACTTTGAACGCAGAGAAGTTGGCGCAACGCCGCGCAGATCGTGCCCTGGAGGCCGACCGGCTGCTGCGTCAACTGTTTTCCCAGGCGCTGGAGCCGTTTCCCGAAGCCGAAACCAGCCCTGACCCGAGGTCCGGTCCGGGAATGGCGCTAGTCGCAGTCGGTGGCTATGGGCGGTCGGAGCTGTCGCCGCAAAGTGATCTGGATGTTGTGCTCCTCCACGACCCCTCCATCAGCCACGATCTCGTCAATGAGGTTGCCAACAGCATTTGGTACCCGTTGTGGGATCGGGGCGTTGCCCTCGACCACTCGGTGCGCGATACCAAGCAGATGCGCGAAGCGGCGGCCGCCGACTACCGCGCTGCGACCGGAATGCTCGATGCCCGCCCGGTCGCTGGCGATTCCGGACTTGTCTTGACTCTGCGTTCGCGGGTATTGACCGATTGGCGCCGTGACGCCCGCAAGCGACTCGGCGAGGTACGCGAGGCCCGCACCGCGCGCATCGAGAGAGCCGGCTGGATCGCGCACTCGGCCATTCCGGATCTCAAGGAGTCTGGCGGCGGACTTCGGGACGGTGCTCTGCTCCGCGCACTCGTCGCGACATGGCTCGTCGACGTACCGCATGGTGAGGCCGAAGGGCTTCGTCATCAACTCCTCGATGTCCGCGACACCCTTCACGACGTGACCGGCAAGCGTGGCGATCGATTGAGCCCCGACGTCATTCCGGAAATCGCTGTTCGTATGGGGATGACCTCCGAAGAACTGGATCTCCACGTTCGACGCCTGGGTCGCCGCACGGCGCATCTGAGCTCTCTCGTCTGGCGGCGACTCGATGAGGTGATGGAGACGTCAAAGGGTCCGGTAAAGCGCCGTGACGGAGCGGGTCCTCAACTGGATCCGATCGCCCCCGGCGTCGCGATACTCGACCGCGAAGCCGTATTGACGTCCGGAACCGACTTGGCGAGGGACCCCGAACTCGGTTTGAGACTCGCCCACGAGGCGGCAAGCCGCAAGCTCGCGGTGTCGGCCACATCCGTAAGCCGCCTCGCTGCGCGCATGACGGCTCCAACTGAACCGTGGCCCCGCAGCGCCAACCGGCTGATGGTCAATTTGCTGGCGTCCGGTAAGGGCCTCGTGCCGGTATGGGACGAACTCGACTATGCGGGCGTCGTCGATGTGTGGCTGCCCGAGTGGTCGGCGATCCGGCTCCGCGGTTCGTCCTCGCCGGTGCATCGCTACACGGTCGACCGCCACAGCATCGAAACCTGTGTTCAGGTCAAATCCCATTTGCGTGCGGTTGCGCGCCCCGATCTTCTGGTCGTCGCAGCGCTGCTTCATGACATCGGCAAGGGTGTCGAGGGCGATCACAGCGAGGTCGGCGGCCCGATGGCCGAGAAGATTGCATTGAGGTGGGGATTCTCGGACCGTGACGCCGCCCGAATAGGCCATCTTGTCCGTTGGCACCTTCTCCTGCCGACGGTGGCGACCCGCCGTGACATTGAGGACCCGTCGACGGCCGCCAATGTCGCAGAACTCGTGGGAGACCTCGAGAGCCTCGAACTTCTTGCGGCACTGACCGAGTCCGACGCCCGTGCCACCAGTACTTCGGCCTGGTCACCCTGGCGAGCTGGACTCATCGAGGGGCTTGTCGCCAAGGTTCGCGCCGTCCTCCAAGAGGGTGTGACGACACCGGACCCGGAGGACTACGAAGGGCTCGAAGTCTCCGCCGCTACATTCCCCGAAGGTGACGTCCAGCGATTCGTGGTCGATGGTGCCGAAATCGAAGTGCGCGTCACTCCAC
>JBDSQP010000438.1:0-3067 GCA_039929755.1 Aeromicrobium sp.
GTCCGCTGCCGAGGCGCCGGACGGATCGCCCAGCACACCGTTCGCGGATACTGCGCCGACCCCTCCTGCAATCAGCAGTGGCATGATCTCGGCCAGCGGCCGAGTCTCACCCGGCTCGGCACGGTCGAGCCAAACAGACGCGGGCCGCAGGTGCAGCATCAGCGACGTCTCGGTCGCCCCGGCATGGAGGTCAAAATCCTCGGTGGCGCAGGACACCCAGGCGACATCATGCTGCTCGGCGATCATCTGGAAGACCGCCTTGGAGAGGCCCGCGAGGTTGCCGCCGTGGGCGTTGATCAACACGATCCGACCGGCCCAGGCACTCATCGATCTGACGAGCTCAACAACGACCTGTTGGAGCACCTCGGTGCCGATAGAGCTGGTGCCCGGGAACTCTTGGTGCTCGCCACTCGAACCATAGGAGAGCGCGGGCGCGACGAGGACGTCACCTCCGACGGCTTCGGCAACGGCTTCGGCGACGGCGATCGCGATCGTGGTGTCGGTGTCGAGCGGAAGGTGCGGACCGTGCTGCTCGATCGACCCCACCGGGACGAGAACCAATGGACGGACTGGGATCTCCGTCCAGGTGAAGTCGGCTAGGGCGCCGGTCATGTCCGGGCCGCCGTCACGCCAAGCTCCCGGGTGAAGCCGGGAGTTATCACGAGATGGTCGGGGGTGAGCTCGTGGATCGAGGAGACACCGATGCCGAGCAGGGCGGAGTCGATGCCGCTGCGGAGGATGTCGAGGACGTTCTCGACACCAGGCTGTCCATTGGCGGCGAGACCCCAGAGGTAGGCCCGACCGATCATGACCGCGCGGGCGCCGAGCGCGACCGCCTTGACGACATCGCTGCCGCGTCTGATCCCACCGTCGAGAACAACCTCGATCTGATCGCCCACGGCACCGGCAACGGCCGGCAGCGCACGGATCGGTGCCGGCGTTCCATCAAGGTTGTTGCCCCCGTGGTTCGACACCGAGATCGCGGTGACCCCAAGATCGACGGCGCGCAGGGCGTCGTCGACCCGGCAGACGCCCTTGAGCATGAACGGGCCTCCCCATTCCTTGCGCATCCATTCGACGTCTTCCCACGATGGGGGCGGGGTCGTCATCCACTCGTAGTAGGCAGCGAAGAACGTTGGCCCCTTCTCGTTGCCCGGAGCTGCGAGGTTGGGAGCCGTGAGGTCAGGGAGGTTGCCCGCGAAGGACTTGAGCCACCGTGGCTTGCGCAAAACCTGGGGGGCGAACTTCAGCGCGGTTTTGAAGTCGACCTTCTCGGGGATCTCCGGGCTGCCCCAGTCGCGTCCCATCGAGAACGACCAGTCGAGCGTCGCAATGAGTCCGACGGCGCCGGCCGCGCGGGCCCGATCCATACGCTGGATCATGACGTCGCGGTCGCCGGTCCAGTACATCTGAAAGAACGTCGCCGGATTCGCCGCCACGACCTCCTCGACTGACCTGCTGGCGAAATTGCTGAGTCCAACTACAGTGCCCCTGGCGGCGGCGGCGCGAGCGACGGCGACCTCACCATCAGGGTGCACAGCTTGGACACCAGTCGGGGACATGATGACCGGCAGCGAGATGTCCTGACCCATCACGGTCGTGGCCATGTCACGTTTCGCCTGATGCCCCGCGACGTGGGGCGCGAAACCCAGCTCCATGAACGCGGCCTCATTGTCCGCGATCGACTGGCCACGCTCAGATCCGGCGATCAGAGCGCCATAGACCGACGACGGCAAGCGTTTCTTGGCGCGTTGCTGCGCGACAGCGACGGACTCGAACCAGGGATTCTGCTTCCAGGGATTCTTCGACATGCACTTTGCTTTCTAGATAGTGAAGCCGGCGAGAGGGTTTTCCGCGCAGGCCGAGACCGGCGGAGCTTGGAGGTCTTCGCGCCGAGACAGGGTGAGCATGACCGGCTGGTTGCGGCCCGGCGTGGTGCGCGAATGGTCCTGGCTTGTGACAGGGATCGTTCGATCGCCGGCGAGCGCCAACTCTCCGTAGCCCTGCACACACTCGGGGTCCGGACCGTCGAGTGGAAGTCCGGTGAAAAACTTGGCCGCCATGCATCCGCCGCGGCAGGAGTCGAAGAACTCGCACTTGGTGCACGCGCCCGAGGTCTGCGGAGAACGCAAATCGGCGAACAGTTCTGACTTCTGCCACACCGTCTCGAAGCCGCCGTCGGCCAGGATGTTGCCTGCCAGGAAGTTCTCATGGATCGCGAACGGGCACGCATAGACGTCGCCGACAGGGTCGATCAGGCAGACAACTCGTCCCGCGCCGCAGAGGTTGAGGCCCGGCAACGCCCCGTTGCCATCAGCCTCGCCAAAGGCCGACAGGTGGAAGAAGGAGTCACCGGTCAGGACGTTCTCGCCGTTGGCCATGAGCCAGTCGTAGAGTTCGCGTTGCTGTTCGGGCAGCGGGTGAAGCTCGTCCCAGACGTCCGCGCCGCGACCCGAGGGACGCAGCCGGGTCAAACGGAGCGTCGCACCGTACTGATCGGCAATGGCCTTGAACTCATCGAGCTGGCCGATGTTCTGCCGAGTGCACACCACGGAGATCTTGGCGTCCTTGAAACCGGCATCCCGCAGGTTCTTCAGCGCCTTGATCGCCGTGTCGTAGGAGCCTGGTCCACGGACGTAGTCGTTGACCTCCGCGGTCGCGCCGTCGAGTGAGATCTGCACATCGACATAGTCCGTCGATGCCAGGAACCGGGCGCGCTCGGGGTTGAGGCGCACTCCGTTGGTCGAGAACTTCACACCGACGTCATGCGCCACGGCATAGTCCAGAAGCTCCCAGAAGTCGGGGCGGATCGTCGGCTCACCCCCGCCGATATTGACGTAGAACACCTGCATCCGCTGCAACTCGTCGATGACGGCCTTGCATTGCTCGGTGCTCAGCTCGCGCGGATCGCGCTTGCCTGAAGACGACAGACAATGCGCACAGGCCAGGTTGCAGGCATACGTCAACTCCCAGGTCAGGCAGATTGGCGCATCCAAACCCAGCTCGAACTGCTCGATGAGCGAAGCATCCGTAGAGCGGTCAATGACCGGCCTCGTTTCGAGAATAG
>JBDSQP010000439.1:0-4127 GCA_039929755.1 Aeromicrobium sp.
GGCCGTCTGCTGTGCAGGGCCGCGAGCCGACCCACTCATCTGTACGGGCATCCCAGTCGATGCCGGTGAGCATCGGTTTGGCGGCGTCGATGATGGCCTTGACGCGGCGCGGGTCGAGCGGGTCCCCGGGCTTGCGGAACTCCATCATTCCGGCGACGCGGAAGCCGTCACCCAATGGCGTACATGCGACGCGTTGGGTTGGGAAGTAGACCGGGTTGACCGGCATGTGTTCGGGCTGCACGGTGAAGCTGTAACCGCGGCCAGCCTGCACGATCGTTCGTACGCCGTACTCGCGCGCCAGTTTGCCGAGCCAGGTTCCGGTCGCGATGACGACGGCATCGGCGTGAAGAACCTCGATGCTCGTATGGACGTCAACACCCTTCAGCCCGCGATCCTTGATATCGACGACTGTGACGCCTTCGAGGATCTCGCCGCCGCGCGTGCGAACCGCGTCCGCGAGGGAATGAACGAAGCGACCGGGATTGATGAACCGCTGGCCGCGCAACAGAAGACCCTCGGTGACCCCGTCGCCGAGGGAGGGTTCGATCGCCTTGATCTCGTCCCCGGTGAGCAGGTCGAAATCGGTCTCGCCGCCGGCTTCTACGACATGGCGGAACTCGGTGACGAGGGTTTCACGATCGGCGTCAGAACCGAATGCCGCGAGGAACGGATCGGCTTTGTGTGTCGGCTCCTTGACGCCACCCTCTTTAAGTTCGTCGAATGCCTGCAGCCCGAGCCGGTTGACCTCGCTGTAGACGGACATGGCCTGCCGCCATTTGCCCGGCGTGCAGTGGCGCGTGAAGCCGATCAGGAACTTGATGAGTCTCGGATTGGTCGTGAATGGCACGTAGACCGGCGACGACGGTTTGAGGGTTTCCTTCACACCGGTCGCGAGGATTGCGGGATCGGGAAGGGGAAGGGTGAGAGCGGGCGCGAGCCAGCCGGCGTTTCCCCATGAAGAACCGCCGGCCACGCCGGTCTTGTCGACGACGGTGACCTTCACGCCGTCTTCCTGCAAGTGCCAAGCCGTTGCCAGCCCGACCATTCCTGCGCCGACAACGATGACACGCTCTGGTTTGCTCACGAACCAATTGTGGTCGTGCGTCGACCCTCTGCATCTAGTCCTTTGGCCACCATTTCGGCGCCTGCCTTGTGCAATCCCACAAGGCGCGTACATTGCCGGTATGGAGTTCAGCGACGACGACCTGTTTGCAGTCGCCAACTCGATTGCCGAACTTCTCGGGGCACCCGTCACGATCGAAGATCAGGACACGATCGTCGTCGCCTATTCCGGTGGTGAGCAGGCCGTCGACGAGGCGCGAATCGGCACGATCCTGGCCCGCCAGGTGCCCCTGCGGTATCGGACCGCGCTGACCGAGGCGGGCGTTTTCGAACGGCTCAATGCCTCCGACGAAGTCATCTACGTCGACCTCCCCCAGGCACAGATGACCCCGCGTGCGGTTGTGGCCGTCCGTGACAACGGGCTGCTGCTCGGTTCAATCTGGGCGGCCGTCCCTGGCACACCGTCCGACGAGCAGGAACGCGTGCTGAGGTCAGCGGCGCCGATCGTTGCGCGCCTGATCGGTAGAGAGCGCGAGCGCTCCAATGCTTCCAGGCGGGAGCGCCGTGACGTGGTGACAAAACTCCTCGCCGGTGGCAGTCAGGCCGCGGAGGCAGCCCGCGGACTGGGCCTTCGACCACCCCTCGTCGTGGCCGCAATTGCCGGCCCCGACGACATCATCGAATCCAACCTGGCCAGCTCAGTCGCCCTACACCTGGGTGCCGTGGTCCCCCGATCAGTCAGCGCGCATCTTGGCGACACCACATATGCCGTCGTGGGCGCGGATGAGACCCAGGCCCGACGAATCCTCAAAGACTTCCTCGCTCGGTCCCGCAAAGGCGGCCAGCTCACGATCGGGCTCGGTCGTCAGGTCGACGAAGCCCACCGGATAGACGTGTCACGAACTGACGCCGACCTGGTTCTGCGGGCGATGCTCCATACGACGAGCCTCGGTGAGGTCGGGACGATGAACGAGCGCTTCGCCGACGTCCTCGCAGTTCAGATGTCGTCCTTCGTCAAGGCTCACGCTGACCTGAGCCCATTGACAGTCCTTATCGACTATGACCTTCAACACGACACCCATCTGGTCGAGGCCGTTCGTGCCATCCTCGGCGCCGGTGGCGACGTGGCGCGCGCGGCCGAAGAGATCCACGTGCACCCCAACACGATGCGCAACCGGATTCGCCGTGCGGCGGAGTCCTGCGGGGTCGACCTGGGCGATCCCGACACCCGACTCGCGCTCATGCTTCACCTCAAGGTCGAAGACATCGATCCCCAGTCTGATCCAGACACCTGGGGCTAGCGCTCGCTTCTAGCTGCAGTGTCGAAGATCCCGACGACGTCTGCGGCGGCCTCTTCGGGGATCCAGTGGCTGACCCCTTCGAGTACGCAGAGGTCGTACGGTCCGGTCACATATTTGGCCGTGAGCTCGGCTCCCCGAAGCGTGAGTGCCGCATCCTCGGCACCGAAGATGTGCGACGTCGGCACCGATACTTTGCGTCGGCCGGTACGCGGGCCGATGATCCACAAGGCCCGGTACCAATTCAGGGAACCGGTCAACGCCCCACCGTCAACGATCTCTTCACGAAACTCGGCGACCATCTCCTCGGTCATTCCGGACTCCATAGAGAGCTTCTTGACCGCATCGGGGCGCCGCCTGAAGAACAGTTCGGGAACGACCGGGATCTGGAAGAGCCCCATGTAGTAGGAGAGGAAGAACTGCTTACTGCTGAGCATGGAGCGCAGGAAGGCCGAACTGTGTGGGACCGCGAGCGTGGTCAGGGTCTGGAGCAACTCAGGACGCTGAGCGGCTGTCGACCAGGCGACCGTGGCACCCCAGTCGTGACCGATCAGGTGAACCGGTCCGGAGTCGATCGCGGAGATGAGTGCGACCGTGTCGCCGACGAGCTTCGACATCCGGTATGCCCAGCGCCCACGGGGCCGCGCCCCGGGCGAGTAACCGCGCTGATCGGGCGCATACGTCCGATAGCCACGTTCGTGGAGAAGCCCGACGACTTCGTCCCAACTTGAACTTCGCAAGGGGAACCCGTGCAACAGGACAACAGGTATGCCGTCCAGGGGCCCGGAGTCGACCACGTCAAAGGTCAGGGAGTCGTTCGTGAACTGAACCAGGCGATCAGAAGTCATATGCGATTGTCCATCATCTGCGCGAAGATGGGCCCACGATTCATTGGAGGACCGAATGGACAGCACGACCCTGCGCGAACTTCAGGCCCCACTCAAACAACGCTATCGAGACGAGCCGAGCAGCGCGCTGACCCCCTTGACGGCGACCGCAACATTCGACGACCCCGGCGTCACAGCCACGGTCGAGTCTTGGGCCGGACCCATTCGCGCCGGGTTGCACTCGGCCACCGGAGGTGATGGGAGCGACGCCTGTTCGGGCGACATGCTTCTGCAGGCCGTGCTCGCGTGTGCAGGCGTCACCATGCGAAGTGTTGCCACAGCGCTCGGCATCAACATCCGCAGCGCCACACTGAATGCGGTGAGTCAGTTCGATGCCCGGGGCACGCTGGGGATCTCCCGGGACGTCCCGGTCGGTGTGCAGCGCATTCACGTCATCGTCGAGCTGGACACCGACGCAGACGATCATTCGCTTGAACGTCTCGCCACCATGACTGAGCGCTATTGCGTTGTCGCGCAGAGCCTTGCCGAGTTGCCCATCTTCACGATCCGGCGGACTCCGTCTGATTAGCGCTTCGCCCTCGGTTCGCTTGCCACTTGCACACTCGCGAAGAGATTCGGACGTTCAAGCGGAGCGCCGCCCCCAATCGCTTCGATCCAGGCCTGAGTCGTGCCCACGGCCGCGAACCGCGACTGGAGAACAACCAGGACGGAGCGATGCAATTCCTCGGCACCCAAGGCGCCCGCACCGTTGGCCATGGCCAACGTCCCGGTGGCGTCCGACAGAAACTCCACAGTCAGCCCACGGTGGGCGGCGTCACGGGCAGTGGACTCATCACAGTTCTGGGTCATGTAGCCGGCGATGACAATGGTGTCGATCCCTCGGTGCTCAAGCCATGCGGACAGGTCAGTGCCGACGAAC
>JBDSQP010000440.1:0-5197 GCA_039929755.1 Aeromicrobium sp.
GGTGAGCGGCTCGATCGCCGCCACTCGCAGTGGATGAAACGCCACCTCAGTGGACCTTGAAGGAGTCGAACGGCTCGCGGCAATCACGGCACTGCCACAGAGATTTGCAACTCGTCGACCCGAATCGCGACAACTCGCCGGTGTTGCCTGAGCCGCATTGGGGGCACCGGATCGTCAGCTTGAGCGGGACAGGACCCTCGGCCGTGTGAGAGGGGGGAGCGATGCCGTAGGCGAGAAGTTTGCGCTTGCCGGCGGCACTCATCCAATCGGTGGTCCACGCGGGCGACAACGTCATCGCCACGTCGATGTCATCGATGCCGGCGGCCTCGAGGGTTGTCTCGATGTCCTGGGTGATGGCGTCCAACGCCGGGCATCCCGAATAAGTCGGTGTGATCGTGACCGTCACATGGTCGCCCTCGACTGCGACATTGCGCAGAATGCCGAGGTCGCTGATCGAAATGACCGGAATCTCCGGATCGGGAATGTCGGCGATGAGTTCGAGCACGTCGCCAGCGGTCAACGGCTGCGTCACCATGTCGCACCTTCGTGCTGACGGGCGACAGACTGCATCTCATCGAGCAGGTCGACCAGGTGATCGGTATGGATTCCTTGTCGGCCGCCCCATTCTGGCTTCGCGGTGTCCGGCACGGTGAGTGTTGCTCGTCTGATCACTCCCTCGACCTTAGCCATGGCCGGCGATCGCGAGTCGGGCGCGATGGCGAACACGTCCTCGACGTGGGGCCAGATCGATTCGAGGGCGACCTGCATGCGTTGGCGGGAGAACGCGGTGCCATCGCCGAGGCGCAAAACCCATTGGGTCGCGTGGTCGAAGTGGTAGCGCGATTCCTTCACACTTTTCGCGAAAACGGCACTCAGACCGGGGTCGGAGGCGACGATCGCTGACTCGGCGAGGGTGAGTTGAAAGCTCGAGAACACCAGCAGGCGGGCCATCGAGAAGGCGAAGTCGCCGTTGGGCAGTTCAACGAGTCGGCAATTGCGCCATTCGGGAGCATCACGAAAATAGGCAAGCCGGTCTTCGTCTCCGACCAGGGCATACAGCGAGCGGGCCTGACCCAGGAGATCGAGCCCGATGTTGGCGAGGGCGACGTCTTCCTCGATTTCGGGGGCACGGGTCAGCCATTCTGCACAGCGGTGGGACAGGATCAGCGCGTCGTCGGCGAGTTGGAGGATCTGGTCGCGGCTGGTCACAAGTGCTCGACCCCCTCGGGCACGTCATAGAACGTGGGGTGGCGATAGATCTTGTCCGCGGCCGGATCGAAGAACGCTTCCTTTTCGTCGGGACTGCTTGCCGTGATGTCGCCGGCGGCGACAACCCAGATCGACACACCTTCGGAGCGCCGCGTGTAGACGTCGCGCGCGTTGCGCAATGCCATCTCGGCGTCCGGCGCGTGGAGGCTGCCGACGTGCACATGGTTCAGGCCGCGTCTCGGTCGGATGAAGACTTCCCACAACGGCAATCCACTCATGCGACGGCTTCCTTTCCTGCTTGTTTGTCGGCGTACGCCATGGCGGCCTCGCGAACCCACTCGCCGTTTTCGTGAGCACTCAGCCGGCGCTCGATCCGCCCGGCGTTGCACGGGCCGTTGCCCCTGATGACCTCGAACAGTTCGGTGAAGTCGATCTCGCCGTGGTCGTAGTGGCCTGTTTCGGCGTTCCATTTGAGCTCGGGATCGGGCAGCGTCAGCCCGAGGTGCTCGCTCTGCCTGACCGTCATGTCGATGAATCGCAGGCGGAGCTCGTCGTTGCTGAAGCGCTTGATCCCCCAGCGGGTCGAGCGTGCCGAGTTGGGCGATTCGTCGTCGGGAGGGCCGAACATCATGAGACTCGGCCACCACCAGCGGTTGATCGCGTCCTGCGCCATGGCCTTCTGGGCCGGCGTGCCGTGGCTGAGCGTATTCAGGATTTCGAATCCCTGTCGCTGATGGAACGACTCCTCTTTGCAGACGCGGATCATGGCACGTGCATACGGCCCGTACGAGCATCGACACAGCGGGACCTGATTGACGATCGCGGCGCTGTCGACGAGCCAACCGATCGCGCCGACATCGGCCCAGGTCAGGGTCGGGTAGTTGAAGATTGAGGAGTACTTCTGCTTGCCCGTATGCAAGGCGTCGAGAAGATCGGCCCGATCGGCGCCGAGGGTTTCGGCGGCCGCATACAGGTAGAGACCGTGACCGGCTTCATCCTGAACCTTGGCCAGCAGGATCGCTTTGCGTCGAAGGCTGGGCGCGCGGGTGAGCCAGTCTCCTTCGGGCTGCATGCCGATGATTTCGGAGTGCGCGTGTTGGGCGATCTGCCGGATCAGCGAGCGGCGGTATGCCTCGGGCATCGAGTCGCGGGGTTCGATGCTGGCGCCGTTGTCGACCAGATCGAGAAAAGCGGGACTGCCGAGGCTCTCGTCCTGTGCGTCGACGGCCGCGGGTGCGCCGAAATCACTTCCGTACATGCCAACTCCAAAACCGAACGATCGTTCGGTTTCATCATCGTCTCTTGACGGTCACAAATCAAGCGGCGCGCAGGCCAGAGAAGATCGTGGCGACCACCGTGTCCGCGAGTTCGGCAGGACCGAGTTGGCCGCGGCCGGGGCGATACCACTCGACGAGCGAGTTGATCGTGCCCGACATGAGGCGTGCGACGGTGCCAGCATCGAGATCGGCTCTCAGGTCGCCTTGATCGATGCCTTCGCGGACGAGCGAGACAACAAATGCGTCGAACTCGCGGCGGCGATCCAACGCCCAGCGTTCGGTCTCGGTGTTGCCATGGACCCTCAACAGCAGTGTCACGAATTGGAGCCGATCGACGAGGACTTCCACCTGGCTGCGGATGACGTATTCCAGCCGGTCGACGGCCTTGCCGCTGGTTGCACCTGGTTCGGTCATCACGGCGTGCAGGGGATCGACCGCTCGCTCGAGAGCGAGGCGCAGCATCTGCTCCTTGCCGGTCACGTGGTGGTAGATGGATGACTTCGAGAGGCCGGTCGCCTGAGCAAGGTTTTCGATGCTCGTGCCGTCGTAGCCGCGCGTGGTGAAGACCTCGGCCGCCACGTTGAGCAACTTTTCGAGGTCATAGCGAGCCATCAGACTTTGCCTCCATCAGTGCAGTTTTGCGGCTGCCGATCAAACTTCAATCCGGCCTCCGCTGAAATAGCGATACGCGTATATGTGAATAAGCATCGCGACCGGGGCGGACACCAGGATCCCGATCAGGCAGGCAAACATTCCGACCGTTGCGATGACTCCGGTCACCACAGCAACAAGCACAGCATTCCAGAAGTTTGGCTTGACCAGCCTGAAACTTTCCTCGATGGATGCCACCGGTCCCAGACCACGTTCAATCAGGATCGGGATCGCGTATCCGGCGAATACCGCGAACGCGAGACCCGGGAGATAGCAAAAAATCATGCCGACAAGGCTTCCCATTGAGATCAGGACGTTGGTCAACATGATCCGTGGCGCGTTCTTCACGGTGAACATATCGAAGAAGCCAGGCGTTTCGCCGTCTGCTATCCGCAATCCCGACCGAAGGAATCCGGCCGAAAGCACTGAGAGCGGGATGACAAGCACGAAGAGGGCCAGATACAGGACGCCCAACAACGCGAAGTAGTCGCCGAGGCCGTCGATCTGGCCAGTCCTCTCATCGACCTTGAGGAAGAGACTGCCATGAGGCACGACCGAATGGGCGATCAGGAATGCCGCGACATATACACCTATGCCGACAACGAAAAGGACGAGCGTGTTGAGGACGAGAGTTGACGTATTTGCACGAAACTTTCGCCAGGCCCATTTGACGGCAACCGAAATGTCGAGGGATGTGGAGACCGACGGTTGCCAACCGGGTTGACCACCGATCGGGGGAGGAACTGAGGTCATGGAGTCTCCAAGTCGGGGAAGGACTGCCGACGCTAGCGTGCCGGAGCAACGCACACACTCGAAACGGCTGCTCAGGCTTCGCGGAACGGCGGACGGTTGTCGAGCTTGACCGACATGCGGCCGGCCCAGCGCCATACGCGCGCGGTCGTGTCCATGTCTTCTTCGGTGATCAGGTTGCCCATGACGCGCAGGGCGACGGTCATCATGCGGTGCGAACGCATGCCGATTGGCCCGGCAAGGGGCAGCGCGTTCGGAACGGTGATGAGACCGGCGAGGCGGCGTGCGATCGAGAATGCTTCGCCGTAGTGGTGTGTCAGCAAGGTGGGCCAGGCGCGGTCGACATAGCGATGCTGCGTCAGAAGCTCGGCGCCCAGCCGGCCGGTTTCGAGGCCATAGTCGATGCCTTCGCCGTTGAGCGGGTTGACGCAACCCGCGGCGTCGCCGATGAGGATCCAGTTGGGGCCGGCAACGCCAGACACTGCACCTCCCATTGGCAGAAGTGCGGATGTCGGCATACGCAGGTCGGCGCCCAGGTCCCACTCTTGGCGACGTTGACTCGCGTAGTACTCCATGAGGGGGCGGATCTGGACGTTCGCGGGGCGCTTGGACGTGGCGAGAGTGCCCACTCCGAGGTTCACTTCGCCGTCGCCCAGGGGAAAGATCCAGCCGTAGCCGGAGAGGAGTTCGCCCTGCTCGCCGCGGAGTTCGAGGTGCGAGGAGATCCAGGGGTCATCGCTGCGCCCGGACTTGACGTAAGAACGACCGGCGACACCGTATGCCGTGTCGCGGTGCCAGGTTCGGCCGAGGACGCGACCGAGGGGGGAGCGCACGCCGTCAGCGATGATCAGCCGATCGCAGTGGATCGTATGGGGTTCCTTGGACTTGCCCATCTCGAAGACAACGCCGGTGACCTTGCCGTATGCGTCGCGGACAGCATCGACTGCGCGGGCACCCTCCACCGGAACCGCGCCACTCTCGAGGGCGACCTGGCGGATTTTGTCATCGAGTTCTGTACGGGGAACCGCTGAGCCGTAGTTGGGGAGCGAGCCGCCGGGCCAGGGGAGCAGCAGCTCCTGGCCGAAACCGGCTGCGCGAAGACCCTGATTGGTGCCGTGGCCGAGAACCCAGTCGGTGAGGCCGAGGCGGTTGAGTTCGGCGATTGCGCGGGGTGTGAGGCCATCACCGCAGGTCTTGTCGCGCGGGAAGACAGCAGCGTCGGCGAGAACAACATCCATACCTAAACGGGCCGACCATGCGGCGGCCGAGGCGCCGGCCGGTCCGGCACCGACGACAAGTACGTCGGTGCG
>JBDSQP010000441.1:0-1937 GCA_039929755.1 Aeromicrobium sp.
GCCGGAGTCGACGGCGAGAGTTTCGAGCCAAGTACGGATTCGCGAGCGAGGTTGAAGTCTCGGCTGTGCTTGAGGACGGCGCCGGCAACGACTTCACCGACGGCCTCACCCTCGAGGTTGAAGCGGTCGACGAGCCCATCAATGGCGGCCGTAAGCATTTCCTGATTGGACGCGTGGGAGTAGGCGGTGTTCGACCGAGCGAACGGGATGCGGTTGCCGCCGATTACGGCGACCCGTCGCACTTCTCCGTACGACGACGAGTTCTCCGCGAGCTTTGCCGCGGTCTTCTTCGCTGCTGTGGTGCCAGCCATGGCGATCTCCTGGTTCTTCACGAAACGATAGGGTTCGAACGTTATGAGCGCCACACTGATTTGTGTGGACTGGTGCTGTAACTAGAGGTTACAGTTTGGACGCTAGTTCAGATACCGCTGGTATGCGAGAGATAGGACACACCCCACCATGAGCGACCGTTATCAGTCACTTGCACATAACCCGATCGGCAAGTTCCTGGTCAAGAATCTTGGTCTGCCTAACCCGCCGTACCTCGAGCGCTGGGAAGAAGGACAGCCCCTCGTCAAAGGCACCGTACTCCTGGGCTCCGCCAAGGGAAGCACTTTGGGCAAGAAGCTCGCTGACACCCTGAAGGCCGCCGGAATCTCGAGCGCTTCCAAGCAGACCGAAAGCGAAAAGTACAAGGGACTCGTGTTCGACGCCACCGGTATCGACAATGCTTCCGACCTGGTCGCCATCACCAACTTCTTCACTCCGGTTCTCCGCAGCCTCAAGGCTTGCGGACGTGTGGTTGTCATCGGCACCCTCCCCGAAGCCACCACAACCGACGGATCGTCGATCGCCCAGCGTGCCCTCGAAGGGTTTGTACGCTCACTGGCCAAGGAAGTCGGCCGTGGCGGTTCGGCCAACCTCGTGTATGTCGGCAAGGGCGCCGAAGGTTCGCTCGGTTCGACCCTGGGCTTCCTACTCTCCCCCAAGTCGGCCTACGTGTCGGGTCAGGTCATTCGCCTCGGCTCGACCGAGCTTGTTGCAGCCGACAAGGTTGCCGACCCCGCCAAGCCCCTCGCCGGCAAGGTGGCCCTCGTCACCGGAGCTTCGCGTGGGCTTGGCGAAGCCATGGCCCGCACTCTGCACCGCGACGGCGCAACCATCGTCGGCCTCGACGTGCCGCAGCTCGGCGAAGACCTCAAGAAGCTCACCGATGAACTCGGCGGCGGCTCGATCGCGGTCGACATCACCAAAGAGGATTCGCCGAAGATCATCGCCAAGTACCTCAAGGACAACCACAAGGGCGTCGACATCGTCGTTCACAACGCAGGCATCACCAGGGACAAGCGCCTCATGAACATGAAGCCCGAAAACTGGAGCCTCGTCATTGACATCAGTGTCGGCGCACCTCAACGGATCACGGCCGAACTCCTCGATCAGGGCCTCATCAACAAGGGCGGCCGTGTCATCGGCATCTCATCGATCGCAGGAATCGCCGGCAACAACGGGCAGACCAACTACGGCACGGCCAAGGCCGGCGTCATCGGCTTCGTCAACGAGTTGTCACGTCGCGTAGCCAAGGACGGCATCACCGTCAACGCCATCGCACCGGGATTCATCGAGACCGACATGGTCAAGACCATCCCGCTCGGAATCCGCGAAGCTGGCCGCCGGATGAATTCGATGTCCCAAGGCGGTCAGCCGATCGACGTCGCCGAGGCCATCGCCTGGTACGCCAATCCGGGTTCCTCTGCCGTCAGCGGCAACACGGTCCGCGTCTGTGGCCAAAGCCTTCTTGGAGCCTGACATGACCACCAAGAACTACTCGAAGGCACCGTCAGGGGCCCCGCTCTATCTCAAAGCCGTATTGCCGGCCCTGCCTATCGTGGGTTCGCTTCCCGGAATCAAGCATGCCAAGGGAGCAGTGCCCGATCTCG
>JBDSQP010000442.1:0-4560 GCA_039929755.1 Aeromicrobium sp.
CACGCAGCAGATCGAGCGCGGCGGCATCTGGTCGATCATGGAGCAGTTCTCGCGGGGCCTCAGCGACACTTCACGCGTCGGCAAGATCAACAAGGCCATTGCCATGCGTCACCTCAAGAAGCAGGTCTCCGATCCGGCGCTCCGAGCACTGCTCACGCCCGACTACCCGATCGGTTGCAAGCGGATTCTCTTTTCCAACAACTACTATCCGGCGCTGGCCAAGCCGCACGTTGACGTCGTGACGTCTGCCATCGAGTCCATCACGCCGAAGGGCGTTCGCACTGCCGACGGTGTCGAGCACGAGGTCGACGTCATCATCTATGGCACCGGTTTCGACAGCCAGGACTTCCTGGCCTCGATCGACATCACCGGCAAGGGCGGCCAAAAACTTGCCGAACAGTGGTCGCAGGGCGCCCACGCTTATCTGGGTATGTATGTCCCCAACTTTCCCAACCTGCTCGTCTCCTATGGGCCTAATACCAACCTCGGCGGCGGCTCGATCATCTACATGCTGGAGGCCCAGGCCGCACATATGCGCCAGGTAGTCGACAGGCTCGCTATTGGCGACTACCGCGCCGCCGAAGTCACCGAAGAGGCGGACAAAAGGTACGACGATGAAATTCAGGGGTTGCTCGAACATTCGCCGTGGGCATCCTGTGAAAACTGGTACCGCCACGCCTCGGGTCGCATCACCTCCAACTGGCCCGGTGCGACGCTGCCGTTTGCCCGGCGAACCAAAACGCTTGATCCCCAAGCGTTTTCCTGGTCATGACGTCCTATCCGGCTCAGCCGTGGCATCTGACGGCTCACGCCTTCGTCGGCTTCTACCTAGTCCCGTCGCGCCTGCTGCCTGCTCCGCCGCCCGGCACCAAGCGCCTCACGATCTTCGGCCGCGCGCTCGTGTCCACGGCTTTCTTCGTCTATGAGGAACCCAGCCCCCTCACGTACAACGAGATCATGGCGACGGCACCGGTCCGGACGAGATGGCGTTCATACGTCAACATCCTGAAGATCTGGGTCGACAGCGAGGCCTCCCGTGATGGCGGACGGGCCCTGTGGGCCATACCCAAGGATCTCGCCGATTTCGATGTCAGCGTGCATTCGTCGTATGCCGGCTCAGTTGCCGGCACGACGATCGGATCTCTTGACGTTCGCGGCTCGAAATCCTTGCCTGCTTCTCTCCCGATTGCCTTCCGGATCGCGCAGGAGCGCGACGGCAAAGCACTGTTGACGAAGGTCACCGGCCGGGGGCGCATCGGTGTGGCCAAGGGAGCCTGGACCTTCAACCCTGCCGGCCCTCTTGGCTATCTCGCCGAGCGACGGTCGATACTCACGCTTGTCCTCCGGCCTCTTCGGATCACGTTCGGCAACTAGGCCGCGGGCTCGTGCCTTTCGAAGGCGCTGACAACTCCGTCATTGTGGTGAAGCAACCACCAGCCGCCCTTCTTGATCGCTGTTTCTTCGGGCGGTTGAACGTCTGAGTTGTCACCGAAGGCACTCAGCAGTCCGCCAACCACGCGCTTGTCGCCGCACACGACCAGAACCTCGCTCGAGGCGGCTTCGTCGCGAACGCGCTTGACGACATCAATCTCATTCCCCTCGAAGCCGGCTCGCGTCAGTTGGCGTTCGCGTTGCACCGGGAGACCAGTTGTTTCGGCAAACGGGGCGAGCATGTCGACGCAAGCCGGAATATCGGCGACGAGTAGGTCGGTCGCCCCTAGCCTCTCCAGGACTGGGACGAGAGACTCGGCTTGGTCACGCCCCGCCTTGTTCAGCAGTTGGCCTTCGGTCCGCTTCTTGGAACGCCGCGAAACCGGCACCGTCTCGCCGTGCCTGACCAGGAGCAACAACTCGGTGTCCCGTGGCGTGCTGATGAAGGTCTCGAGCACCGTGCGGTCGGTCGCAGAGGTCAAGCGACGACGCGCCTTGTCGAGAGAAAGCCATTTCATCTCGTCGACCTCTTCACTGGCCTGAAACGATCCCCCCGCGCAACGCATCGACCAATAGGTGACGACCTTGTTCGCCGAACGGCCTCCAGATGAGACCTGGTATTGCAAGGTGATCAGGAACGGACCGATACGGCCCCTGTAGCCCGTCTCTTCGGCAACCTCGCGCAATGCCGTGACCAGCAGGTGTTCACCGATCTTCGCCTTACCTTTGGGCAATGACCAGTCGTCATACTTCGGCCGGTGCACCAGTGCCACCTCGGGATCAGCGGGGTCGTTTCGCCACAGGACTCCCCCGGCAGCAAACACAGTGGGCGCACTCACGACGGACGCACCTCTGCCCACAATTCTTCGTAGCACTGCGCCGCCCTGCTCATCGGGGCGAACGCGGGAACGGGCGCACGTCGCTCGGCCATCTGCTCGATGATCGAAAGCGCAGGGATCACGGTCTCGGCGACATGGTTGCGATCGCGATCGATCGTCTCGATCACATCCCGGTGCAGCCGTTTGCGTCGGTCGGCCATCGAGAATAACGCGACCACGTCGGGATGGCTGCCCTCCGAGTCGGCAACGAAGCGGGTCAGTTGTTCAAACGTACGTAGGGACAATGTCGCAGGGATCAGAGGAACCAGCAGAGTGTCGGCGGCATGCATGACGTTCTCCGAAACCAGCGAAATGCTCGGCGGACAATCGAGGAACACGACGTCATATTCGTCGTCAAGGCTCTTGAGCAACTGACCCAACCGCCGGGTCCTCTTCTTCGTGTCATCGAGATCGAGGTCCATGTTGCGATAGCTGAAATCTGCCGGCAGCAGATCGAGGTTGTCGAAATCGGTCGCCTTGAGGGCCGCCTCGATCGGACGCGTGCGGGAAACCAGCGCCTGCCCACCGCCCTTGACTCGCGGCTTCACGCGGAACACGAAGGTGGCAGCGCCTTGGGGGTCGAGATCCCACAGCAAAGTCCGGTAGCCCTCGCGCGCGGACAGATATGCCAGATTGACCGCAGTCGACGTCTTACCGACGCCGCCCTTGATGTTGTATGTCGCCAGGACCTTCATCATTTGCCTCCGAGCCGGTGCATCAACTGTTGATTGGACGGCTGCGCAAATATCGCGAACGCGCCGGCGAACTCATGTCGCGCCCGCTCCTGATCGGCGTCGAGGTGACCGATCAGCTCCCCCATCGCCAGGACCGCGCTGGCGGGCGTCCCGTCAGCCATCATCTCCTCAGCGAAACCGTGGAGAGCCTGGCGTTGCACCTCTGAGTCCTGGAATCGGCCCAAGACATCCTGCAGACCCTTGAGATTGGCGACCGCATGCTTGCGAGGACCTTTGGCAATGACCGGCGCGCATACCTCCAGCGCGTAGCGCAACTCCTTGCACCGCTTGCGCAGGTCATGCAGGGCTTCCGCCGGCGACTCTTCCGTGATCGCCCCTCCGTCTCGCGCAACTCGCTTGTACGCCCTCGAAATGCCGCGATCGGCCAGGCCACCGGCAGTCAGGTGCTCACCATCCTCATCTGCCGAGGGGTGCACCATTTGGGCCAGCTCCGATTCCCATTCGGCCATCAGCGTGCGGAATTTGGCCGACTTCAATCCGTGGATCAATACGCGGCGCTGGGCAGTCCTTCGACTCCTCAGGTGCGTCGCGAAATGCTCCAGTTCCTTGGGGTTCGTCGACACCAGCCAACTCGCCATCGTAGGCAAACCCAGCTCATACACGTCGAGGTCGCGGACCGGTGTGGTCATGTCGCCGAGCCATTTGAATGCGGGCTCCCACCGCGTTCGCATCACCTCGGGCAGGCTCGGCCGGCCGAGCTTGAGCGTTGCGCGAGTGCGGCGAACGGCCACCCGGAAGTCGTGCAAGAACTCCGTGTCAATGTCGTCGAGCAGGCCGGGTACGTTCTCCCGCATTGATGCAAGGTAGTCGGTCAACGCCTTGGTCAGCAGCACGCTGGCGGGCTCGCCCCGATGAGTTCCCGCCGTCGGTAACAACGGTTTGTGCTCAGGCTCCACGCTGCTCTCAACAGCACGCAGGCCACAACCCATCAGGATCTTGACCGCGCGTTGGGCCTGCGGCTCGTAGCCACGCAGCGTACGCACCGTGACGCGGGAATCGGAACCGTTCGCAGAAGCAGAAGCCGGTTCGTCCACCTCGACCCGGGCGACGGTCTTCCCGTCCTTGTTGTGCAATTCAATGAGTTGCAGACGACGTCGCTCATCAGACGAAGCGATCAGTGCGCGGATGTCGGCCACCGGCGCAATTGTGTCCCTGACCGAACCGGCGGGGAGAGCCGCGACCAAGGCCGGCCACCGCACCGCCTTTGCCGGAACCGTCACCGTCGAACCGTCAGCCTGACCGAGCACCAATCGCCCTCCCGCGGACACGATCTGGTGCTCCAAGGTTATGCCGGCCGAATACAGTCGTCGGTCAAAGGTGTCCAGTTTCGCCCGGCGAACGAGCTGTCTTGCGCCGGTGATCAGGACGAACTGATTCGAGAGAGCCGCGACAATCGCATCGAGTCCGAATGGTGTGTCATCGGCCGCTTGGAGTACACGCGTCGGGCTGGTCATAGTAGCCACACCCTAGCCTCAGCGCGTGAACATTTGATGACG
>JBDSQP010000443.1:0-3090 GCA_039929755.1 Aeromicrobium sp.
CCATTGAAGTTGAGCAGGACGACGCCACCAATGATGAGACCCAGCGCGATGACCTTCGCCGCATCGAGCGGTTCGTTGAGGAATATGACTCCGATGACGGCGATTGCAGCCGTGCCGAGCCCGGCCCAGATCGCGTAGGTCACCGAAACCGGGATCTCCTTGACGACGACGGTCAGGAGCCAGATCGAGATTGCATACCCGGCGACGACGACAGCGGACCAACCCGGATTGGTGAATCCATCGGCGCGCTGAAGAGCGGCCGTGGCACCAACTTCCGTGGTGATGGCGAGGAGCAGTAATCCGGCGGCGACGTACATGATTGATCCTTATTGAAATGTAGCAAGTGCTACAGGAATTAGTGTAGCACTTGCTACAGTACTGTTATGAATAGAAGGGCAATGAATCGTCGTGAAGACCTGGTTGAAGCCGCCACCGACTACGTCCTGGAAGCCGGACTCATCGGTCTGAGCCTGAGGCCCCTCGCGGCCGCCCTCGGCACGAGCGACCGCATGCTGAACTATCACTTCGGCAGCAAGGATGAATTGATAGCGGCCGTTCTCCGCGAGTCGAGTGACCGTTCGGCGGCCCAGATCAATGAGCTGAAACCGGCGACGTCGGTCCGGCAGGCCGTCCTGGAGCTGTGGGTGGCCATATCGGGCCCTGAGCAGCAACGATGCCAGCGGATGTACGTTGAGGCCGCTGCGCTTGGCCTCTTCGGCAGCGAGCCCTATGCGTCGGTCGTGAGAGAGGCGAACGCGGTGTGGATCGAATCCATACGGACGTATCTGGTCGCTTCAGGCGCCCCGATTCGCCGCGTGAAACGCCTCGCGACGGTCATGGAGGCAGCGTTGATGGGATTCCAGCTGGACCTGCCGCTGGATGAGGCGGATGGCAATATGACGCGGGCCGTCAAAGACCTCGCCGAGGCGATCGAGTTCCTCGCCACACGTTAGCGAGGGAGCGCGAACTCGTCCTCTCCAACCGGTTCGACCAGACCGTCGGCAACGAGGCCGTCAAGGGCGCGTTCGCGCTGGTCATCCAAGCCCCACACCAGATCGATATCTGCCTTAGGCACTGGACCATGAGAGTCGCGGAGGAGTTGAAGAATGCGGCCCCGGCATTGTCGGTCTGTGCCGTCCCATCTCTGAGTTGGACGTTTCGGACCGTCATAGGCCGGGTAGTCGCGCTGGCGCCAGGCGCACAATTCCCGGACGGGACATTCCTCGCAACGAGGCGAGCGCGATGTGCACACGATGGCACCGAGCTCCATGGTCGCTGCCGCCCAGCGGCTGGCGTTGGGACCTTCGGGCATGAGGTCAGCCGCGAGGGCCCTCTCTGCCGCAGTCACCGAAGGTGAAGGTTGCGCGAGACCTTCCACGACGCGGGAAAACACTCTGCGCACATTGGTGTCGAGGACGACTTGGCGCTGTCCGAAGGCGAAGGACGCGACTGCGGCAGCCGTGTAGGAGCCGACCCCAGGCAGCGCGAGCAACTCAACGAGGCTGTCGGGCACCTTGCCCCCGTGGGCGTAGACGATCGCGGAAGCAGCGGCATGGAGTCGAAGAGCGCGGCGGGGGTAGCCAAGGCGGCCCCACGCACGCACAGCTTCGCCGGCAGGCTCCGCAGCCAGGTCGGCCGGTGTCGGCCAGCGTTCCATCCACATCCCGAAAACCGGCAGGACGCGCGAGACGGGTGTCTGTTGCAGCATGAACTCCGACACGAGCACGGCCCACGGGGACTCACTCCGTCGCCACGGAAGGTCACGGGCATTCTGATCGAACCAATCCATGACGGCGACATGGAAATCACTGCTATCTGCGCGATTCGTCGATCTGAGTGGAGGTGTCATGGCGCGTCGATCTTCGCATGCCGTGTGCGCCCGGTTAGCGTTGGCTTGTGAGTCCCCGCCGCGTTCCTGCCGAGATATATTGGCGGCGGCGCCTGCTCGTTCTTGCCGTCATTATCCTTCTGGCGTGGGGCGGTATCCAGATCTTCGGCGGCGACAAGGCTGACAAACCGGTCGCCAAGGCGAAGCCAACCGCCACGACAGTGGCACCAACCGTCGCGCCGCCGGTCAATGGAAAATTCACCGTCAATCTGGCCACCGGCACGGCGACCTGCGAGCCGGGCAAGGTTCTCGTTTCGCCCGCGGTGAAGCCGGGACAGTTCACCGGAGGCGAGGTCGACGTCACGATGAGCGTCAGTACGACTCAATCCGAACCGTGCATTCTCAATGCCAAGACGGCCAAACTCCTGGTTGTGATCAGTGCCAACAAGGCGCCCGTGTGGGACTCCGACGTGTGCAAGACAGCATTGCTCACCTCTCCTGTAGCCATCTCGCCCAAATGGGCGACCGTAGTCGAGACAACGTGGTCCGGGCGCGGTTCCGGGCCGAAGTGTTCGCCGAAGGAAGGCTTCGCCAGCCCCGGGACGTATGTCATCAAGTCGGCGACCCTTGGCGGTGAAATCGGTCAGGCGACCTTCCATATCGCAAACAAACCAAAGCCGAAGCCGACCGAGCCGACCGACAACAAGTCGGATAAGAAATCGGGCTGAGTCCCGGCCCGCCGCTCAGGTCAGACACCGATCCGATCAGACACCGATCCGATCAGACACTGATCCGATCAGACATAGCGCTCGAGGATGCTCGACTCCGCCAGGCGTGAAAGGCCCTCGCGGACTCCTCGGGCACGCAGGTCTCCGACCCCTTCAACTTTTTGTAGGTCGTCGAGGCTGGCAGCAAGCAACTTCTGTAGAGACCCGAAGTGGCCGATGAGGCGTTCTACAACCGGAGTCGGCAGCCGTGGGACGCGCGCGAGAAGGCGATAGCCGCGGGGCGACAGCCCCGTGTCGAGGTTGTCGTCCGAACCGATCTGCAGGGCCAGGGCGACAGCACCGAGATCGACCAGATCGCTCGAATCGATGGCCGAAAGCTCGTCGAGCACATCTTCGACGCCGCGCTTACGTCGACCACCGGGCATGTAATCCCGGATGACGAGTTCGCGTTCGGCATCGACACCGCTGTTGAGTTCTTCGAGTTGCAACGAAAGCAGCCGGCCGTCGGTGCCGAGCTCCAGGACATAGGTGTCG
>JBDSQP010000444.1:0-2265 GCA_039929755.1 Aeromicrobium sp.
GAGGTCGTCATCAAGAGCCAAACTGGCTCAACCGGTCGCGGAGTCTTCCCTTTGCGGCGGTCCCCCGACGGCTGGACGATCGTGACCAAGACCGACGCGATCGAACCGCAAAACATCGCCAAACGGCGGCCAACATCCCGGCGGCCTACATGCGGGTGGACCTGTACGACATCGACAGCACCGTCGTGTTCGGCGAATTCACCCCGCGCCCCGGAGGAAGCCAGTTCTACGGCGTACCGCAGGACGAACATCTGGGGCATCTGTGGGAACGCGCACACGCCCGGGTGCTCAAGGACGCAATGGACGGCAAGGAATTCGGGCTCAGGTATGGGCCCGGGCCGCGTGAACTGCTCATCGGGGACAAGGTTTACCTGCCGTAGCGCTAAGTGGCGCGTCAGGAGTAGACGTGCGGCGCGAGCGTGCCGATGCAACGAAGGTTGCGGTACTTCTCGTCGTAGTCGAGCCCATAGCCGACCACGAAGGCATTGGGGATATCAAAGCCGACGTACTTGACGTCGACGTCGATCTTCAACGCGTCGGGCTTGCGGAGCAAGGTCGCGATTTCGACCGAGGCCGGGCCACGTGATTTGAGGTTGGTGACGAGCCACGAAAGGGTCAGGCCGGTGTCAATGATGTCTTCGACGATCAATACGTGGCGGCCGGTGAGGTCGGAGTCGAGGTCTTTGAGGATGCGGACGACGCCCGACGAGGTCGTTCCGGAGCCGTAGGAAGAGACCGCCATCCAGTCCATTTCGACGTGGCGGTTGAGGCTTCGGGCCAGATCGGCCATCACCATGACCGCTCCGCGGAGGACACCGACGAGCAGGATGTCCTTGCCCTCGTAGTCGGCTTCTATTTCGGTCGCCATTTCGCGCAACCGGCCAAGAATTTGCTCTTCGGTGAACAGCGTCTTCTCGAGATCGAGTTCGCCGTCGACTTGTGTCTGATCCACGGGCTTAGCGTGCCACAGGGGTCGGCCCGAAGTGCAACGCGTCCCCGGTCCTGAGGGCGGCCACGCCTCCGGGGAGTTCGATGCGTTGCTGACCATGCCAGTCGCTGATAAGTCGGTCGATGCCGCGAATGTGGTGCGCAGCCAACTCAGAGGCATCCGCGCCGGCATCGAGGGCGGCTTTGCGAAGCACCCTGGTGCGGATGGCTTCGGGCAGCATTTCGAGCCCGGCGACCTGCAACGTGGCCGTCTCCCGCGCGTCCGAAACCGATGTCGCCAGCTCGTCCAGGGCGGCGTTGTCTGCGCGCAGGAAATCGGCCGTCCTGGCCAGCGCCTTGGCGACCCCTCCGCCTAGGACATCCTCAAGCAGCGGCAGGACTTCGTGGCGCAGTCGAGCTCTCGTATAGGAGGGGTCGGCGTTGTGGGGATCGCTCCACCAGTCCAATCCGGAGACACGACACACCCGCTCGGTGGCTTTCCGCTCCAGCGCCAAGAATGGCCTGCGGTAGATGCCTTCGACGGCTGCCATGCCCGCGATCGACCTCGACCCCGACCCCCGCCCGAGGCCCAACAGAACCGTTTCGGCCTGATCGTCGAGCGTGTGCCCGAGGAGGACGGCGTCGGCGTCATCGAGGGCGTCAAAAACGGCATACCTGGCCCGGCGGGCGGCGGCCTCCATACCGCCACCGGTCCCGACGTCGACGGTCACGACTGTTGCGGAGATTCCGAGCGACTCCACCTGTTGACGGGCCTTCTCGGCGACCGCTGCCGAGCCGTCCTGGAGCTGGTGGTCCACGATGACCGCTGTCAGGGGATGGGCGTTCTTGCCGGCGACGAAGGATGTTGCGACGGCCAGGGCCAACGAATCCGCGCCACCGGAAACCGCGACGACAAGGCGCGCCCCTGGATCGAGGTCGGCAAGATTGTCACGGACGGCATTGCGTGCCGAGGCGACCGTCGGATCGAGTGCGCCGCCCATGGGTCTTCGCCCGTCAACCGTGAACGCGCGTAACCCAGGTGCAGGGTTCGAGGATTTCGGACTTCGTCGGCAGGTTGGCCGGTTTGTCCCAGACCGCATTGAACCCGTCACGCCCCAACTGCTCGTTGACCTTGCGCACGAACACGGCACCATCGCGGTATTGGCGCATCTTGGCGTCGAGGCCGAGCAGCCGCCGAAGGAGGCGATCGAAGCTCCCTGTGCCCTTGCGGCGCTGCGTGAACTTCCTGCGAATCTCGTCGACGGTCGGAATGACGTCGGGTCCGACACCGTCCATGACCACATCGGCATGGCCTTCGAGCAGCGACATGATGCCGGT
>JBDSQP010000445.1:0-8961 GCA_039929755.1 Aeromicrobium sp.
CTTTTCGCCCGGTGCGATCTCGCCACTGATGATTGCTCGTTCGATCTGCTCGGCCACCTGGAAATACAGCGGCACCCGACTGGAGCGGTCGAGGGTGATCTTCGGATGACGATCCATAGTCGTCAATGTAGACCAGAATGTCAGTACGTCAATATGTCAGGACAAACTGTTGACAACTTCTGTGATCGGAGACACACTCTTTTCTGTAACAAGTTTGTAACGACAAACGCTCTATTCGACAAGCACGGTATCGCGGAGGATCAACACATGACGTTGGATGGCAACGCCAAGACCACTCGCCGGATTGCAGGCGCACCCATTTCCTGGGGAGTTTGCGAAGTGCCGAACTGGGGTGTTCAGTTGCCCGCCGAACGCGTGTTCGGCGACATGAAGCGGCTTGGTCTTCAAGCGACGGAATTCGGGCCAGTGGGATTCCTGCCCGACGCGCCCGCGGCCAAACGGGAGTTCCTCGACAGATTTGACCTCAAGGCGGTGGGCGGCTTCCTGCCCGTCCTTCTGCATGACTCGAGCCACGAACCTCTGCCCGAAGTCGACGCGTTCATCGATGACTGCCTGGCCTCAGGCGCCGGCGTCGTCGTGTTGGCCGCCATCACCGGGGTCGACGGGTATGACGACCGTCCCATTCTCGATGAGTTGCAGTGGAAGACCATGCTGAACAACCTCGATCGCGTCGCCGATCATGCGGCGTCACGAGGTGTCAGTGCCGTCGTCCACCCGCATATCGGCACGATGGTCGAGAATGCCGACGATGTCTCTCGCGTCATTGGCGGTTCGCATATCGGCTTGTGTATTGACACCGGTCACCTCGTGGCGGCGGGCGCCGATCCGGTTGCGATCACGGCCGCCAACGCCAGCCGCGTCGAACACGTACATCTCAAGGATGTCGACAGCATGGTTGCGGCAAAACTCCTCGCGAAGGAACTCAACTTCTCCGAAGCCGTCTCGGCCGGACTGTTCTGCGTACTCGGCACCGGAAGCGTAGACATTGCCTCGATGATCGCCGCGCTTGACGAAGTCGGTTATCAGGGTTGGTATGTGCTTGAGCAGGACGTCATGTTGACGCCCGCCGATGCCGAAGGTGAAGGGCCCGTCACCGACGTGCGTGCGGCCCTCGACTTCCTGAACGGGATTTCGGCGTGAGTTCGCCCGCATACGAACTCATCACGATGGGGCGCGTCGGTGTCGACATCTATCCCCAGCAGATCGGCGTCGGCCTGGAAGACGTCACTTCATTTTCCAAATTCCTCGGGGGCAGCCCGACCAATGTCGCAGTAGCGGCTTCGCGACTGGGTCACAGAACCGCGGTCATCACCCGAACCGGGCAAGACCCATTCGGAAACTTCATTCGCCGTGCGCTGCAGGGCTTTGGCGTGGATGACTCATTCGTCAGCGCGGTCGAAGGACTCCCGACGCCGGTGACGTTCTGCGAGATCTTCCCGCCGGACAACTTTCCGCTCTACTTCTATCGCGAGCCAAAGGCGCCGGACCTCGAGATCCGCGTCGACGAACTGGACTTCGACGCCATCCGGGCCGCCAAGGTCTTCTGGGTGACGGTGACCGGATTGTCGGCCGAACCGAGTCGCGAAGCGCACCTTGCGGCCCTTGAGGCTCGCGGACGGAACGGCATCACGATTCTCGACCTCGACTACCGCCCGATGTTCTGGGACTCGTCGGATCGGGCGACCGAACAGATCGCGTCGGCGCTGCCATACATCACCGTGGCTGCCGGTAACAGCGAAGAATGCCTCGTTGCGGTCGGCGAAAATGATCCGCAGGCCGCCGCCAAGGCGCTGCGCTCCTCGGGTGTCGAACTCGCCATCGTGAAGCAGGGGCCGGCCGGTGTCCTCGGCCAGCGGGCAGATGAGTCGATCGTCGTCCCGCCCGTCCCGATCAAAGTGGTCAACGGGCTTGGCGCCGGGGACGCGTTCGGGGGCGCGCTGTGCCACGGCCTCCTCAGCAACTGGGACCTGCACCGAACGTTGTCCTTCGCAAATGCCGCTGGAGCGTATGTCGCCGGGCAACTCGCTTGCGCTGACGCCATGCCGACAATTGCCGAAGTCGAAGCGCTGATCAACCGGGGAGCAGTCGCATGAGGACCGTGACCACCGAAGATATTCGCAAAGTAGTCGACATTCGGGCTAGTCAGCCGGAGCGCGTCGCGGAGATCGCTGCCTCGCGCACTCAGCCGAAGGGGCTGGTCGGAAGCACCGGGCGCATGCTCCTTGTGGCCGCTGACCACTCGGCCCGGGGCGCCTTGCGGGCGGGCGACAATCTTCTCGCGATGGGCGACCGCGCCGATCTCCTCGACCGTATGGTGCGCGCCCTGAGTCGTCCCGGCGTCGACGGAGTGCTCGGCACCGCAGATGTGATCGACGACCTCCTGTTGCTCGGTGCCCTCGATGGCAAGGTCGTTATCGGTTCTATGAACCGTGGCGGCCTCGCGGGCACAGTTTTCGAGATCGACGACCGTTTCACCGGCTTCGACGCGGACTCTATCGCGAAGGCCGGCTATCAGGGCGGCAAGATGCTTTTCCGCATCGACCCGAAGGATCCGGCGACACCGGCCACGATGCAGGCCTGTGCCGAGGCCGTCCAGGGGCTGGCCGATTGTGGTCTGATGGCGATGGTCGAGCCGTTCGTCTCGGGCCGCGACGGCAACGGCCGTTTACGGAACGACCTGTCGACCGAATCCGTCGTCCGCTCCGCAACAGTTGCGGCCGGCCTTGCGTCGACGTCGGCATACACGTGGCTCAAGCTCCCAGTCGTCGAAAACATGGAAGCCGTTCTCGCTGCCACAACCCTCCCCGTCGTACTCCTCGGCGGTGAAGTTTCCTCTGATCAGGATGCGCAGTTCGCAGCTTGGTCGAAGGCGCTGGCGAGCCCGATGGTCCGAGGAATGGTCGTGGGCCGATCTCTGCTCTATCCGCCTGATGGCGATGTCGAGGGTGCGGTGGACGCGACCGTGGAGATGATGACTTCGTGAGTCGATACGTTTTGCGCAAGGGCACTTCGTCGGTGCCGCCGTTTGCCTTGGAGATCACGCCGAAGTCGGCGGGCTGGGGTTACAGCGGGCTTCGCATACTTGAGCTTGGACCGAGGGAATCCCAGAGCTTCGACACCGATGATGCCGAAACGCTCGTTCTGTCACTCTCGGGGTCTGCTCAAATCGACGTCGACGGCATCCCGTTCAACCTTGTCGGCCGCGAAAGCGTGTTCACCGGCGTCAGCGACGTGGTCTACGCGCCGAGGGACTCCCGCTGCACTATCAGCAGCGAGCAGGGCGGCAGATTCGCTTTGCCATCGGCCCGCTGCGAAGCGAAGCTGTCGGCCGCCTACCTCCCGGGCTCGGAAGTGCAGGTCGAGATGCGCGGGGCAGGTCAGGCGAGCCGTCAGGTCAACAACTTCGGCGTGCCCGGGGTCCTCGAAGCGGACCGCCTCATCGCTTGCGAAGTGCTCACTCCTGGCGGCAACTGGTCGTCATACCCGCCCCACAAGCACGATGAAGCACGCGAAGGCGAAGCGCAACTCGAAGAGATCTATTACTTCGAGGTCGCGCCAGGCCCCGACGGTCCTGGCATCGGGTACCAGCGTGTCTATGGGCACGAGGGCGCCGATATCGACGTAACGGCAGAAGTCGGCGATGGCGACGTTGTGCTCGTGCCTCACGGTTGGCACGGGCCGTCGATCGCCGCTCCCGGATACGACCTCTACTACCTCAACGTCATGGCTGGCCCGGGCACCGAGCGGGCATGGCTTATCTGCGACGACCCGCAGCACGCCTGGATCCGCGATACGTGGAAAGACGAGGACATCGATCCGCGCCTCCCCTTTGGCAACGGGAAGCAAGGCGCCGGGGGAGGACAGCGATGACTGTTCAGTTGACCGTCGCACAGGCCGTCATTCGGTTCCTCGAAGCACAGTTCGTCGAGCGCGACGGCGAGAGGAACGCCTTCTTCGCAGGATGCTGGGGAATCTTCGGCCACGGGAACGTCGCCGGGATCGGCGAAGCCCTCCTCGAACGCGAGCAATCCGGCGACCCGACTCACCTGCGCTATTTCCAGGGTCGCAACGAGCAGGCCATGGTCCACGCGTCGGTGGCGTATGCGCGTCAACGCGACAGGCTTGCCGCGTTCGCCGTAACCGCCTCGGTAGGGCCGGGCGCCACCAACATGGTGACCGGGGCCGCACTGGCAACCGTTAACCGACTGCCGGTTTTGCTCCTGCCTGGAGACGTCTTCGCCACCCGCGCTTCCAACCCTGTTCTGCAAGAACTGGAAGACCCCTCGAGCATGGATCGCTCGGTCAACGACGCATTCAAATCCGTGTCGCGCTACTGGGACCGGGTCAATCGCCCCGAACAACTGCCGTCCGCCCTTCTGTCGGCAATGCGGGTTCTGACCGATCCGGTCGAGACCGGTGCAGTCACGTTGTGCCTTCCGCAGGACGTGCAGGCGGAGTCCTGGGAATGGCCCGACGAGTTGTTCGCCCGCCGGGTCTGGCACATCGCCCGACCTGTTCCCGAACCGGCCGCCTTGGCCCGGGCCGTCGCCGCCATCGCGGTCTCACGCAAGCCACTGATAGTTGCCGGCGGGGGTGTGATCTACTCCGGTGCGAACGACGCTCTACGAGTCTTTGCAGAGTCCACCGGCATCCCGGTGGCCGAGACGCAGGCCGGCAAGGGTTCATTGGCCTACGACCACCCGCAGTCCGTGGGTGCAGTTGGTGCCACCGGAACAGTCGCGGCCAACACGCTGGCGGCCGAGGCGGACCTGATCATTGGCATCGGCACTCGCTACAGCGACTTCACGACCGCCTCACGCACGGCTTTCGCAGCCGACGGAGTCCATTTCGTCAACCTCAACGTCGGTTCGTTCGACGCTCACAAGCAGTCCGCAACCGCCTTGGTCGCCGATGCCCGCGAGGGCCTCGTTGCTCTGACCGAAAGCCTGAACGATTGGCGCGCCGACGAAGGCCATACGCGTCGCGCAACCGTGCTCGCCGCGGACTGGGACGCGGTCGTGCAGGCAGCGTACGACCGGGACGAACGACCAATGCCCGCACAGACGCAGATCATCGGGGCGGTCAACGAACTCTCAGACCCGCGCGACATCGTCGTATGCGCTGCTGGATCGATGCCCGGTGACCTGCACAAATTGTGGCGGACACGTGACCGCAAGGGCTACCACGTCGAATACGGATTTTCCTGCATGGGATATGAGATCGCCGGCGGCCTTGGCGTCAAGATGGCGGTCCTCGACTCGGCACATGCGAGCGGCGAGGGCGACCGCGATGTCTTCGTCATGGTTGGTGACGGCTCCTATCTGATGATGAACACCGAGCTCGTCACGGCTGTTCAGGAGGGCATAAAGATCATCGTCGTGCTCGTGCAGAATCACGGTTTCGCATCGATCGGCGCACTGTCCGAGTCACTCGGTTCGCAGCGATTCGGCACCAAGTACCGCTATCGCACCGAAACCGGACTCGATGGAGATCGGCTCCCCGTGGATCTCGCTGCCAATGCCGCGAGCCTCGGAGCCGACGTCATCACAGCCGAAGGCATCGACGAATTCCGCGACGCAGTAGTCAAGGCCAAGGAGTCGACGAGGACAACCGTGATCCACGTCGAGACTGATCCGCTGATGTTCGCGCCGGGCAGCGAAGCGTGGTGGGAAGTACCCGTCTCGGCCATCTCGCAACTCGCGAGCACGCAGGAAGCCCGCCAAACCTACGAGAAGCAAAAGGCCGCCCAACGTCACCACCTGGCGCCCCCGACGATCGACAGCAAGGACAGCAACTCATGACCACGCAAGAACACCACGCATACGAACACTTCACCTATGAACATTGGATCGGTGGAAAGTTCATTCCGGGGGAGGGCGATCGGTTCGGTGACGTCTTCAACCCTGCTCTTGGCACCGCACAGAGTCGGGTCCACCTCGCAACCGCGAATGACGTCGACGCCGCTGTGGCGGCCGCGCTGTCAGCCTTCGAGACGTGGAGCAACACCTCGGTCACGGCTCGGGCGCGCATCATGTTTTCTTTCCGCGAACTGCTCGCCCAGCACGAAGATGAGCTTGCCGAAAGAATCTCCCTCGAGCACGGCAAGACGATTGACGATGCGCGCGGCGAAGTCGTTCGCGGTCGTGAGGTCGTGGAGTTTGCCTGCGGGATTCCGCAACTACTCAAGGGCGAATACAGTGATCAGGTTTCAGGCGGTGTCGACTCCCACACGTTCCGGCAACCGATCGGAGTCGTTGCGGGCATCACACCTTTCAACTTCCCGATCATGGTTCCTCTCTGGATGCATCCTGTCGCGATCGCTTGCGGCAACACGTTCGTCCTCAAGCCGAGCGAGCGGGTGCCCGGAGCGTCGGATCTCGTCGCCCGCCTATATGCCGAGGCAGGACTTCCCGACGGTGTCTTCAACGTCGTCCACGGAGACAAGGTCGCCGTCGATGCAATCCTCGAACATCCGGACGTCGCCGCGGTCTCCTTCGTGGGCTCGACGCCGATCGCCAAGTACGTTCACGAAGGCGCGACGCGCACCGGCAAGCGGGTCCAGGCTCTCGGCGGCGCCAAGAACCACGCGGTCGTCATGCCCGACGCCGACCTCGACTACGCAGCGGACCACCTCGTCGCAGCCGGCTATGGCTCCGCCGGTCAACGTTGTATGGCGATCTCAGCCGTGATCGCTGTCGGTCCGGTCGCCGATGAGCTGATCGCCAAGGTCAAGGAACGCACGCTGGCTCTCAAGATCGGTGCCGGCAACGAACCTGGCGCAGACATGGGGCCTCTGGTCACGGCCGCGGCGCGCGATCGGGTACTCGATTATGTGTCGCAAGGCGAGGCAGCAGGCGCGGACGTCGTCGTCGACGGCCGCGCGCACACCTTCGAAGGCCACGAGGAAGGTTTCTTCGTCGGCCCGACCCTCTTGGACAACACGACGACGGACATGTCGGTCTACACGGATGAAATCTTCGGACCCGTACTCACCGTGTTGCGCGTTCCCACACTTGATGCGGCGATCGACCTCATCAATGCCAACCCCTACGGCAATGGCACCGCCGTATTCACCTCCTCGGGTGAGGTTGCACGTACGTTCCAGCGCAACGTCCATGTCGGCATGATCGGCATCAACGTGCCGGTCCCCGTGCCCATGGCGTTCCACTCGTTCGGCGGCTGGAAAGACTCTCTCTTCGGTGATCATCACATTCACGGGCCCGAAGGCGTCAGGTTCTACACGCAAGCAAAAGTGGTCACCACCCGGTGGCCGCACGTGAGCGAGGAATCTCTCGCGCACCTCAATTTCCCGACGGCAGAATGACGCCGGGTCCCCGAGAAAAAAGGAACGCACACACCATGAAGATTATTAAGATCGCAGGCCTTCTGGCTGCTGGTGCCCTTGCGCTTAGCGCGTGCGGTGGCACCGGCAAGGACAGCACTGCAGACAGCGGCAAGAAGCTCGACCTCACGTACGCCGTCATCACCCACGCCGGGCCTGGCGACGCCTTCTGGGATCGGGTCAAGTCCGGTGCCGAGCGCGCTGGCAGCGACTATGGCGTCAAGGTCGACTACACCAATGACCCCGACCCGGCCAAGCAGTCGCAACTGATCGACAACGCGGTTGCCCAGAAGGTCGACGGGATCGTCGTCTCGATGGCGAACCCCGACGGTCTCGAATCGAGCATCAAGAAGGCCGTGGCTGCAGGCGTACCTGTCGTGACCATCAACTCTGGCGTCGACCGCTTCAAGGAGTTCGGCGCGATCACCCACATCGGGCAGAGTGAGACCATCGCCGGCGCCGAAGTCGGAACTCGGTTGAAGGCGGCCGGCTGGAAGAACGCCATCTGCGTCATCCAGGAGGCAGGAAATGTCGGCCTCGAGGAACGTTGCAAGGCAACAGCCTCGACCATGGGCGGCAAGCTCACCAACGTCCAGGTCGACGGCACCAACGATGCGGACGTCAAGACGACATTGAAGTCGAAGCTGCAATCGGACAAGTCGATCGACGGCGTGCTCACGCTCGGCGGCCAGTACGGCATCGACGCGGTCGGTGCGGTCGAAGAATCCGGCAGCAAAGCACAGGTCGCGACATTCGACCTCTCCGAGGACGTCACATCGGCGATCGCGGCAGGGAAGATCATCTTCGCTGTCGACCAGCAGCCGTATGTGCAGGGCTTCCTGGGTGTGACTGCGGTCTACCTCAAGTCGATCAACGGAAATGACATCGGCGGCGGACAGCCGATCAACTCCGGACCGGCCTTCATCACGAAGGACAACGCGGCAGACGTCGCCAAGTTCGCCAAGAACGGCACGCGCTGATCTGCGCTGTCTGAGGGGTCGGTGGGGTCGGTCAAAAGCCGCCTCCATCGCCCCTCAGGCACCAATCGAAAGGGACAGATATGTCTACGACACTTGCTCCACCCGATGAGCGCCTGGCGTCTTCGTCGCGGTTCGCCGCCGTCCTGCGAAGGCCCGAAGCCGGTGCCTTCGTCGCGGCACTCGCGGTGATGGCCTTCTTCTCGATCTACACCGATGCCTTCATGACCGCCAAGGGGGTAGGCCCATGGCTGGAATCGGCTTCCACGTTCGGCATCATGGCCGTCGCGGTCGCCTTGCTGATGATCGGTGGCGAATTCGACCTCTCCGCAGGTGTTATGACGGGCTTCTCTGCCCTAATCGTCGGCGTCATGACGACTCACTACGGGCTTCCCATCTGGATCGCCGTTGGCCTTGCACTGGTAATCGCCCTCGCGGTTGGGGCGCTCAACGGTGTGCTGGTCATGAAGACCGGTTTGCCGAGTTTCATCGTCACTCTCGGCACATTCTTCGTCCTCCAGGGGATCGACCTAGCCCTCGTCAAGGCGATCATCGGCCAGGTGTCGATCCAGGGCATGGCCAAGGTTCCGGACTACGACTCGATACAGCCCTTGTTCGGCC
>JBDSQP010000446.1:0-5928 GCA_039929755.1 Aeromicrobium sp.
TGACGCCGTCGCCATCCTTAACGAGGAGAAGGAGGAACGCTGGGGACTCCCAGGCAAGGTGCTGAAGATCTGCACGTTCAAGGTCGGTCCCCAAGCGCGCGGCGTAAAACGAGGCGAGTTGATGCTCTGGTCCGTGTTCAGCCACGCAAGGCACAACGACTACGACAGCACATTCGTCGAGGTCATGTTGGACGAACTGGAACTCATCGGAATCCTGGAAAGTTTCGGATTCAACTTGCTCTCAGTCCAGACAAAACGGGAGGGCGAGTTGGCGTACGGCAAGCAGTTCGCGCCTCCAGCTTCCACCGAGGGAATGTCTGCGCTCGACTTCAACATCACATTCGGTCCGGGCGCGCTGAAACCGAGCCGAATGTTCATCGTCCCGATACTGCCTGCATGGCACAAGAACCTTTTCCCGGTCGCCGACGATGACCCTCAACTCAGCCTGATCGGCGGCATGACCGACCAGGGCAACGCCATACGGAAGGCATATGTCTGCAGGTCAAAATCGAAGCAGTTACGGCCGGGCGACACAATCCTGTTCTTGCGTACCCGCGAAAACCAGATGGTCAACGTGATCGGGGTTGTCGAAGAGACGATCCGCTCATCTGACCCGGGGGAGATTCTTGGCTTCACCGGCCGCCGGACCGTCTACACGCCCGGCGAGATCGACGCAATGTGTAACGCCGCCGAAGTGCTCGCGATCCGGTTCCGGCTCGATCGCGTTTTGGACACGCCGCTGACCGCAAATGACCTCATTCAGGGCGGAGCCATGGCAAGGTCTCCGATGAGTGTCCAACAGGTGAAAGACCAGGGAGCTGTCGCATGGCTGAGGAACCTGCTTACCGCGTAGCGCTGCTTTCCGTCCATCCGGAATTCGCAGACGCGCTCCTCGCCGGTACCAAGACAGTGGAGTTCAGAAAGCGTCCGCTCGCAGCAGACGTCACTCACGTCGCGATTTACGCAACTCAACCGGTGGGCCGCGTGGTCGGAATCTTTTCAATAGAAGAACAAGTCAAGGGCAACCCCCACCAACTTTGGCGACGCTTCAAGCACGTTGCGGGAATTTCCCGGCCGAAATTCTTTGAGTACTACGAAGGGCATCATGAAGGCGTTGGTATTCGCGTTCGCGAGCTAGCAAGCTTCGATGAGGCGTTCACTCTTGAGGACGCCTTTGGCATATCCAGACCCCCACAGAGTTTCCAGTACTTTTCAAGCGGCCAGACCCATGTGGCCCTCAGCGGGGCGCTCGTCTAAGTCACGTTTGGAATCCCTGCTCGTATCAGGGATCTGCCAGCGCTGTCTGGCGGCCGTTGCCCAGGCAGCCTAGTTGGCCTGAGACAGGGAGTGGTGCCGAATCCATCCACCACGATCATGGACGTGACCGTCGAGGAGTAGCGCCGGCGTATAATTGCTTCTGAATAGGGGCAGTTGAGGCTGAATATCTTCAAAATCAACAGTGATGAAATCGACCTGCTGTGAGCCAAGCTGGTCAGTGCAAACATGCAGCTCATCAAGGAAACCGATCAAGCGGGCTGACATCCGGCAGACGTCTGGCAAGCGATTCGCCGGCAAGCGGACCAAGGGCATCAAGAGCTTCTCGTCGACTCTCCTCTCATCATCGAGAACAAGGAGTCCGTCGACCATCTACAGGCCTCAATCATCAAGAGCAAGCGCGAAACCTTTGGGAAGACCGGGAAGTTTCGGCAGCCAAGCCCAGGTCACCCAAAAGATTGACCCACCGGATTTGGGTCTTTTCTTCAACAAGCTTGTCACTGAACTCGAAGCCAAGCCCAGGTTCCCGAATATGACGCCAGTGGCAGGGCAACCGATGGAGGAGTTCTGGTGCCGACGAGCCAAGCATGCGCTGCAGCACTCAGGTAATTTGCTGTTGTGAAAGAGACTCGTCCGTCTGCAGTGCGAATCGCACGGTCTAACCAATCTCGCAGTCGGCTGAATGCGTGCGCTTTAGGACTTGATTCTGTGCAGATTTCGGCACCCACAAGAAATCCGGCCAACAGAGTATTGGCTGGGTAGGGTCGGGCTGCGTTGATGATTATCCTGTGTGCATAGCAGTCTCATTATGTGGGATGACCAGCGGAAAATCAAGGCTATAAAACAGCCTCTTGGTTGGCGACCGTACCTTCCAGTGAATCGATCGGTCGCTCTTTCTGCTGAAAAGTTTGTCTGCCTTCCATACTCGAATCACGTGCTTTCGCCCGTCGTTGTAGTGACTCGAAGCTGCCCATTCACAAGCCTCTACACGTCGACGATCGAACTGTGCCCCGTTGTCCTCAAGCCTAACGCTCCACTCGATTTGGCTGAACAGCGAATATACATACTGGGCTGAAGCGAAGGAAAAGTACTGTTTGTAGGCGCGATTGGGCTCATCCAGATCGATTGATATCGTGAAGTTCGCACATTCCGTACTTCGGAGCGCTCTGCTGAACTCGATCTCCAGCACACTGCGTCCCTTCGATGGAGTCTCAGAGATCATGTTTTTCGCAGGTCGAATTGCTACGAGGTTCGCATCGCCAGCCACGCGAGTATTGGACAGGTCAAGTTCGGTTTCGCCGCTCCATCCCATCAAAAGGTGAATACTCTGTAGACCCGGACCCAGCGCCCGAATTTTCCAGCGTTGCTCATATCTGATCGATGTTCCTCGATCCCGAATAGACATACTCGTCCGAAGCTTCTGGATCATCCATTGATGATGTCGTCGTTCATACCGCTGTGTGGCGACATATGAAAGCACTGAAAACACCGCCGCGACAGCGAAGCCAGCGGCAATCTCGCGCCTCGCCGGCCACACTAGCGCTGAGCCAGCCGTGACAAGTATGAGAACGACCGTCAATACTTGTTGAGCGGATTCGTTAAATATGAATCGAAAGATGGGAGCGAGAAATCGCTTCAAGCGCCGACCCTCCGTTTCGATTTGTACACGAATAGTGGCACAACGAAGTCAGTTGCGGCATCAAATGGAGCGAAGTGATGATGCTAATGATCGTCGGCTGGTTGACAGTTGGTGCTGCTCACTCAGACGGGGCCGTAGGGAGGCACGGTGGGAAGGAGCTTATTGGTCACGGAGACGATGACGGCAGCCTTGTCGATCGTGATTGTCTGGTCCGGCGCTGGTTCGAAGCGAGGAGCTGGGGTCTCGCGCAAGATGACGGAGCTACCAACTCGGACGGCCGGCAGAGTGGCGCGTCCGGCGGAGTTGGTGTGCACCGGAGCGCCGATGGTTGTGACGCCGTCGGTCTCAAACAGCTGAAACTCGATGTCTCCGACCTCTGCCATGGTCGGCGCGCCGTTCTGATCGACCGCGGACTTGCGGATGTGGATCCGGCCCTTGCGGGGACGCGGGGGCACCGGTGGCGGGTCGAAGTATCCCGCGGCCGGGATCCGGTAGTCGTGGGGAACGACGACGAAGACTCCGTTGAGAAGGAATGTGATGAGGCCGTTGGCGACCAGCGCATCGACACCGCTTCCCGCGTTCGGGGAAGTCGGGGTTGAGCATCCAGCGGTTCAGGATGATGCCTCTCCGAACCATTCGACTCTGTCTGTCGGTGGAGTACGTCGCTGTAGTCGGGCTCTTCCATCCCTCTGAATTCTGCGTCGAGGTGTAGGTCGTGCGCGCGCCGGGCAGCATCTCCGGAGCTGTTCTCGAGGGCCTTGAAGATGCGCTTGTCGAGAGCGGGATCGCGAGTCGTTCGGAACCGTTCGCGGCCCTTGGCCGACCGGGCAAGAAGAGTCGGCGACGCCTGAAACGAGTTGCCCGGGTGCGTCCGTAGGCTTTGCACATGGTTACTACCGATGCCCAGAATCGAGGAGCAGTAGCTCGAGAACTCGTCGCTCAAGATGCTCGTTGGTTGATGGATGCTGCCGTCTCGTCACAAGTTGCAGGGGGCGATGTCGGTTCAACCGTCGGATTGTCGCTCATTGGCCATTTCTCGCGGGTCGCCTACGAAGGAGCACGCGTGGCTCGCCACTCCGACCCGAACGTCGGTATTGCAGAACTCGCGAAACTCCTTCCAGATGAGCACAGCAACGTCATTTCACGAGCGAGGCACGCGACGAAACTCCTGGATGACACAAAGAAGTCTGTTTCCGACATTGGCCAAGAGTTGGATTACACCCGAGACATCCAACGCCGAGAGTTCACCGGAAAGGCGCCAAGGCTGTTCCGCTGGGCAGAGACCGACCTCGGGATCTTCACACTTTCTCAGCGGCTCGTTCTGACAACCGTCACGGCACCCATTAGGTTCGGCCAACCTCTTGAGCCTGACTTCAAATTGATGGGAACGCGCGCCTATGACGTTTCCGTGAAACTTGGCGAGGCAATTTGTGTTCTTGCAGCCATGGGCGGCACACTCCCCAGTCAAAAGGCGACCCTCGACCTCTCGATGCTCGCCGAGGTTTCCAATTCCGACCATCGGTCGGAAACCTACCTGCGCAGACGTTTTGATCCGGATCTTGCAGATGCAGCGAAGCTACTGCTCCTGCTGATCGAGGGAGACCTGAACCTGGCTAGGAAAGTTCTGCCGATGACGGGAGCTGCCCATGAGGCGGCGGTCTTCCGCGCAAGATTCGTCGTCGCTTGGCACGCCGTCAGTGCCGTTCAACAGATACTTGATGCGTATCCCGAGGCGGTTGGCCAGGGAGCCTCGCAACTCAGGTTCGAACTCAATAGCTCACAACCAGCCGACCTGAGGACACACCGCGGTTCTAGGGCCCTCCGAAATCAATGTGTTCACTACATGGTCCGCCATGACGTAACAGATTTACCTACGCAGGAGCCGATGTTCGGTCTTGTCGAAACACTCTGGGAAGGTCAGAGCTACACGGGCGTCGGGCGTCTGGTCGACGAGGTTCTCGAGAGGCTCAGCGACATGCTGCATGGATGGCGCAAGTAAACGGACCGTTGTGATTGAAACGAGTTGGTCCCGCCCTGAAGCGGCGCATGAAGCCTCACCGGCGGCGAATCGGCGCCGGTCAGCCCGTATTTCTGGAATCGCCGAGTTCGTGTGGCGCCTACTCGAGGACGCGACCGAAGCAATCAGCAACCGGCTGGACCTCAGCGACATCGCCTTCTAACTGTCTGAGAGTGCGTCCATCTCGGCTCTCCAGTCGTCGAAGTCAGGAAAGGTCAGCCCCTCGGTCTGGCCGCGGTAGTACGGGGCGCGTGACTGCATTTCACGCTGAGCCTCAGCAGAGGGAATCCAGTCATCCAAACCTTCGCTCGTCGCCACAGTGGCGCCGGACACCGGAGCTATCCAAGCACGATCGTGAATGTCGTAAAAACGCGCTTGACCGCCAAATCTGGTGTCACCCGCGCAGTCGACTCTTACCCGCAGTTCGACGTGCCGACCGGGACCGAGAACTCCAAGCAGTTGAGGACCCCACACCACCTCGTCGTTAGCGGTCACGCGGATTCGTGTACGCAAGGCTGGCATGCCACTGTCATTCGAGACGCGAAGGAAAACGTCGGTCCCTACGTTCACGCCGGCCTCGTCGTAAAGGTTCTCGGTCATCATCATTGATGTCACAGCTTTGGCCTTATCTGCGGCCTCTTGCTCCCTTCTGCGCTCCTCAGTCTCAGTGAGGCGCACGGATGCTCGAGCAGATGCGCGAGACGAGAAAGCCGCCCATCCGGCGAATGCAGCAGCGCCAAGCGTCCCGATCGCAGTCAGGAAATCAATTACATCCGCTGAGGGTGCCCCGCTCACGACTCAGCCATCAATTTCGTCTGGAGTCGGGAAGTAGTTATGCGAGTAACCCCGTACCTGCCAAACCTCGCCATCATCACTGACGATCGTGAGGATCATTGCGTCGTCGATGTGCGCATCTCCAAATGCCCTCATCGAATGCCCAGTGTCTCGCATGAATCGGACGTACCCGATGTCATTTTCTCTTCCCGGAGGGTGCTCA
>JBDSQP010000447.1:0-8872 GCA_039929755.1 Aeromicrobium sp.
CCGTCCCCCCACCCGGGCGGACGGCCGCGCGCCGGCTCTCTTCATCACTCAGTTCGAAGCCGCGGTTGCGGCTCGTCCTGTTGTTGTCCGCGCCACTGACCTGGCTGGTCCTGGTCTATATCGTGGCGCTCGCGGCCCTGCTTGTGACGGCATTGTGGTCGGTCGACAGTTTCACCGGGGAGATCAATCGTTCGCTCACGTTCGCCAACCTCAAGGAGGTCGCGACCGAACCGCTCTATCGGACCGTCGCGTTGAGGACCCTCGGTGTCGCCCTGTTGGTGACCGTCGTCGACATCGTCATTGCCCTGCCGATCGCGTTCTACATGGCGAAGTTGGCGTCGAAACGCACACAACGGATCCTGGTCATCGCCGTACTCACGCCCCTGTGGGCGAGTTATCTGGTCAAGGCCTTCGCGTGGCGATCGGTGCTGTCCGACGGAGGGATCTTCGAATGGGCCGCAAGCCACATTGGGCTGAACACCCCGGGCTATGGGCTGACTGCCGTCGTCATCACCCAGGCGTACATCTGGCTTCCGTACGTAATCCTGCCGATCTTTGCCGGGCTCGAACGTGTGCCGAACTCCCTGCTCGATGCCGCGGGCGATCTCGGTGCCTCGACATGGCAAACGATGCGGACGATCGTGCTTCCGCTGCTGACCCCCGCGATCATTGCCGGTTCGATCTTCAGTTTCTCGCTGACCCTCGGCGACTACATCACGGTCAACATCGTGGGTGGCGCCAACCAGATGCTCGGCAACCTCGTCTACACGAATGTCGGCTCGGCCAACAACTTGCCGCTCGCCGCGGCCGTCGCCCTCATACCCATCCTCATCATGATCGGCTACCTCACGGCGGTTCGCCGTACTGGTGCCCTCGAGAACCTCTAGGCCGACAATGATCCTCAGCGCGAATGTCCGTCGCCTCCTCGCCGTGCTCACCGGCGTTGTCCTGGCGATCATGTATGTGCCTCTTCTTGTTGTCGTGCTCAATTCATTCAATGACAGCCAGGCCATGACATGGCCGCCGAGCGGGCTGACGCTCGACTGGTGGCGGCGTGCCTTCCACAGCGACGGCGCCCGAAATGCCTTGCTCACGAGCGTTCAGGTGGCGCTGGCGGCGACCTTCGTGGCACTGATACTCGGAACGTTGATGGCGATCGCCCTGCAGCGATACCGCTTCTTCGGCAAGGACTCGGTCAATCTGCTTGTCATCTTGCCGATCGCCCTTCCGGGCATCGTCACCGGCATCGCGCTCAATAACGCCTTCCGCGGAATTCTCGGGCTGCAGTTGACGATCCTTACGGTCATCATTGCTCACGCGACGTTCTGCATCGTCACAGTTTTCAACAATGTCCAGGCCCGGTTGCGCAGGATGGGCGGCAACTTCGAGGAGGCTTCCGCCGACCTCGGTGCCGGGATCTGGACGACGTTCCGATTGGTGACCTTCCCGCAGCTGCGCTCGGCATTGTTGGCCGGCGGCCTGCTGGCATTCGCCCTGAGTTTCGACGAAATCATCGTGACGACGTTCACCGCGGGTGCGGGCGTCACGACGCTGCCGATCTGGATCCTCAACAACCTGTTCCGGCCCAATCAGGCGCCAGTCGTCAACGTCGTTGCAGTCATGCTGATCCTGATTTCGATCATCCCCATTTGGCTCGCCCAGAAACTCTCCGGCGACACGGAGGCGCTCCGCTGAGAGGCCGCGCTGCGAGTTCGTGAACCGCGAGGTGCTCCAGCGGCGTTATCCTGATCGAATGGCCATGGAGTTCTCGACCAACGACGCAATCGATGTGATCACCCCCGATCTCATCGAACTGCGCCGCGAGTTGCACGCATATCCCGAGCTCTCGTGGGCCGAACATCGTACGACCGACATAGTCGCCGCCTGGATGGACAAGGCCGGCATCGCCTACGAGCGGTTCGAGGGCACCGGCCTGATGGCCGAGCTTGGCCCGACCGAGGGCCCGATCGTGGCCCTGCGTGCCGACCTCGACGCCTTGCCGATCCAGGACACCTCGACCGATCCCTGGCGGTCGACCGTCGCGGGCGCGGCCCACGCCTGCGGCCACGACGTTCACGTTTCTTCCCTCATCGGCGCGGCCGTCGCACTATCCCAACGCCATGAAGTGGCGCCATTGCCCGTGCGGGTTCGGCTGATTTTCCAGCCCGCCGAGGAGGTAATGCCGGGCGGCGCGCTCAAAGTCCTGGCCGCCGGCGCGCTCAAGGGTGTCTCGCGCATATTTGCCCTTCATTGCGACCCCTCGCTCGATGTGGGCCAGATCGGGATTCGCGAGGGTGCCATCACTGGAGCTTCGGACCAGATCCACGTTTCCCTGAGCGGACGCGGTGGGCACACATCCCGCCCGCACCTGACCGAGGACCTGACGTTCGCGCTCGGCACACTTCTCACCCAGTTGCCGGCTGTGCTGTCGCGCAGGTTCGATCCCCGAGCGGGCGCCAGTATGGTCTGGGGCCACGTCAGCTCCGGCAACGCAGCCAACGTCATACCGTCAAGCGGCGAGCTCGCCGGCACGCTGAGAATGCTCGATGCGGGTGCGTGGCATGAGGCCGAGCACCTCGTGCGCGGGCTCATCAGCGACATCATCGAGCCCTATGGCGTCAGCGCCAAGATCACCTACGTACGCGGGGTCCCGCCGGTCGTCAACGACTTCGCCGCAACCCAATCCCTTCGCCAGGCCGTTTCTGGTTCGATCGGTCCGAGCGGCATAGCGACGACCCTTCAGAGCCTCGGCGGAGAGGACTTCGCCTGGTACCTCGAGTCCATTCCCGGTGCGATGGGTCGCCTCGGCACGCGTACGCCCGACGGGCCCACGTACGACCTCCACCAGGGAAATCTCCGTATTGACGAGCGCTCGATCGCTGTCGGAGCCAAGGTGCTCGCGACCGCCGCAATCACCTGAAACTGCCGGTCAATTGACCGGCAGGTTACAAATCGGTATCGAGCCCGTTGAATCCGCTCCACGCCCTCCCCAGCGGGCCCTTGTCCGGCTAGGGTCGGTTGAGTGCCGGAAACCCGGCCCTTGACTGAGGAGGAACCTTGCGTCGATTGACGAAGTTTTCGGCCGTCGTTGCAGTCACAGCCCTGACACTTGCCGGCTGTGGCAGCTCCAAGAAGGACGACAACAACAAGACCAGCGGCAACGCGGACATCTGCAAGACGGCGAAGGGCAGCGGCCCCAAGATCGGTCTCGCCTACGACGTCGGCGGTCGCGGTGACCATTCGTTCAACGACTCTGCGTATGTCGGACTGGCGAAGTCCGTCAAGGAATTCAAGGGAACCTGCTCCGGGGGTGAAGCAACCGACGGTGAAGCAGAGTCCGCACGCGAGGACCGCTTGCGCCAGATGGCTGATGGTGGCGCTGTTGCCGTCATCGGAGTCGGCTTCGCCTACAGCGATGCGGTCAACAAGGTCGCTCCTGACTACCCGAAGGTCAACTTCGCTGTGGTCGATGGCTATGACCCGGACAAAACCGTCAATAAAAACGTTGCCTACCTCGGCTTCGCCGAGAACGAAAGTTCCTACCTGGTCGGCGTCGCCGCAGCAGAGAAGACAAAGACCGGCACAATCGGTTTCGTCGGTGGCGTTCACAACGACCTGATCAAGAAGTTCGAAGCCGGCTACACAGCAGGCGCCAAGGCCGTCAAACCCGACATCGAAGTTCTCGTCAGCTACATCCAGGAGTCCGACCTCAAGGGCTTTGGTGACCCCGCCGGTGGCAAGGCTGCCGCGACGGGCCAGTACGACAAGGGCGCTGACATTGTCTATCACGCCTCCGGCGCTTCGGGCTCGGGCGTGTTCGACGCTGCGGTCGACGCGGGCGCAGGCAAGTGGGCAATCGGTGTTGATTCCGATCAGTACCTCTCTGCGACCAAGGCCCAGAAGCCGCACATCCTGACCTCGGCGCTCAAGCGTGTCGACACGGCGACGTACGACTTCATCAAGTCCGTCAACGCCGGTAAGCCGCTGACGAGCTACCAGACCTACGACCTCAAGGTCGACGGTGTTGGCTACGCGAAGTCGGGTGGATTCGTGGATGACATTGCCACCGATATCGACGGCTACAAGGCCAAGATCATCGCCGGCGAGATCAAGGTTCCGGTCGCTCCGTAACGGGAGATCCATGTTGACCTGTTGAACCCCGAACCTGGGTCGGACGCTGTAGCGTTCGACCCAGGTTCAGGTTTCGCAGCGCTCAGTACGAAGCACTCAGTTGAAGGATTTTCTGGGGCAGGAGTTGTAGTGGAAGACACCGTCGATGCGGTCACGCTGGTCGGGATAGGCAAGCGATTTCCTGGCGTGATCGCCAATCATGATGTCAACGTGTCGATTAGGCCGGGCACCGTCCATGCGTTGATCGGAGAAAACGGCGCAGGCAAATCGACGTTGATGAAAATCCTCTACGGAGTCCAGAAGCCCGATGAGGGCTCGATCCTCATCGACGGCAAGGAAGTGCAGTTCAAAACGCCTACCGATGCGATTGCCGCCGGTGTCGGCATGGTCTTCCAGCACTTCATGCTCGCCGACAACCTGACCGTCCTCGAAAACATCGTCCTTGGCGCCGAAAAGCTTCACGGCATCGGTGATGCAGCCCGGGCCGAGATCTCTCGCATCTCCGAACAATTCGGCTTCGGACTCGAGCCGGACGATCTCGTGGAGAAGCTGGGCGTCGCCGCCAGGCAACGACTCGAAATCGCCAAGGTTCTCTACCGTGGCGCGCGGATAATCATCCTCGACGAGCCAACAGCCGTCCTTGTCCCGCAAGAGGTCGATGCGCTGTTCGACAACCTGCGTGAGCTCAAGGCCCACGGCAATTCAGTCTTCTTCATCTCGCACAAACTCGACGAGGTTCTGGCCATCGCTGACGACATCACTGTGATGCGTCGGGGCACGACTGTTGGCACCGCTGATCCCAAGACGGCGACCAAGCGGCAACTTGCCGAACTCATGGTCGGCTCGGAGCTGCCTTCGCCCGAGACCGCTGAGTCCACGGTCACCAATCACGTCGAGCTCGATCTGAGCGACGTCACCTTGACCAACGAATTCGGCCGGGACGTCCTCTCACACATTTCGCTGTCGATCCGTAAGGGCGAGATCCTCGGCATCGCCGGGGTTGAAGGCAACGGTCAGTCAGAATTGGTCGAAACCATCATGGGTATGCGGATCCCGTCCAGCGGACGGATCTCGCTCGGCTCGCAGGATGTCACTCACTGGCATACGCGCCAACTGCGTGAGGCCGGTATCGGCTACATCCCCGAGGACCGCCACCGTCACGGACTGCTGCTCGACTCGCCCCTCTGGGAAAACCGGATCCTGGGGCACCAGACTCGGCCGCCAAGTGCCAAGGGTCCGTGGATCAACAGGTCAGGCGCCCGCAAGGATTCGCAGCGGATCGTCAAGGACTACGACGTCCGTGCGCCGGGCATCGACACGTTGGCCAGGGCACTGTCGGGTGGCAATCAGCAGAAGTTCATCGTCGGCCGGGAGATGAGCGGGAGCCCCGTGCTCCTCATCGCATCGCACCCAACTCGTGGCGTTGACGTCGGCGCGCAGGCCGCCATCTGGGACCACATCAAACGTGCGCGCCGCGAAGGACTCGCGGTGTTGCTGATTTCGGCCGACCTCGACGAGCTCATCGGGCTTTCGGACACGATTCAGGTCATCCTGCGAGGAAAGATGGTCGGCACGTTCGAACCGTCCAGGGTCACGCCCCAGGATCTCGGCACGGCCATGACGGGAGGCGAGGCAGAATGAGAGCGGCCAAATCGATTGGGCTCGCGCTGCTTGCACCGGCAATCGCCGTCGTTGTCGCTGTTGTCGCCACCACTCTCGTGCTCGCCCTCGCAGGCAGTTCGCCTGGAGACTTCTGGTCGGCAATGTTCTCCAATCCGTTGCCGCGAATCCGGGTCAACATCGTCAATCAGACAGCGCTGATCTACATCTCGGCGGTGGCCTCGGCCATTGGCTTTCGGATGGGACTGTTCAACATCGGCATCGAAGGCCAATACACGATTGCGTCCTTCGCGGCCGCATCCTTCGCGGGAGCTGCCTGGCTGACCGGCTTTGCCAATGTCGCCGTCTCGTTGGTCATCGCTGTTGCGGTCGGTGCGGCCTGGGCCGGTATCGCCGGCATCCTCAAGACCACCCGCGGGGTAAGCGAAGTCATCTCGACGATCATGCTGAACTCGATCGCCATCACTCTGGTCGGCTATCTCCTCAATCGCTACGGCGTCCACGAGGGCAACACCGTGCACACCAAGGTGCTCAAGGCGGGAAGCACGCTCAAGGGCTTTGCGCCATATGAGACGCGCGATGGCCAGATCTGGGTGCTTTCGGTTCTCGCCGTCATCATCGGCGTGGCCTTCTGGGTCCTGCTCAACAAGACCCGGTTCGGATTCGATCTGCGCGCAAGCGGACAGTCGGCCACCGCCGCCCTTGCCAGCGGCATCAACCCCAACAGGATGATCCTTTCGGCGATGTTGTTGTCCGGTGCAGTCGCGGGCCTGATCTGGATGCCGGCACTGTTCGGCGGCGCCGGGTCGTACGGAACGACATTCCAGGCCGGACTGGGTTTCACCGGCATCGCAGTAGCCCTGCTGGGCCGCAACCAGCCGTTGGGCATCCTTTTCGGTTCGGTCCTGTTTGCCTTCCTGACGGCACAGTCCAACACGTTGACGCTCAACACCGACATCTCGCCGAGCATCGTCCAGATCACTCAGGGCGTTGCCGTACTCGCCGTTGTCATCGCCTACGAAGTGGTCCGGCGATATCGGGCCCGGCTCGAGCAACGCGCGGTCGCCAGTGAGCTCGCCGCCCCGGCCGCGGAGGTGGCCGCATGACCAGGTTCAGCCGCAACTGGTTTGTCATCGCTCTCGTCGGTATTTCCGTCGTTTCCCTCGTCCGCATTGCCACCGACACAAGCGACATCTCCTCGGCCGGCACGATCCGTGCCGCGATCATCGCCACCTGCCCGATCCTCATGGCGGGGCTCGGCGGCCTCTGGGCCGAACGCGCTGGTGTCGTCAACATCGGCCTCGAAGGCCAGATGATTCTCGGCACGTGGGGCGCGGCGTACTTCACCTATAACTACGGCCCGTGGGTGGGCGTGATCGGTGCAGCGCTGCTGGGGGCAATCGGCGGTCTTCTGCACGCCATCGCCACCATCACCTTCGGGGTCGACCACATCGTGTCGGGCGTGGCGATCAACCTAATCGGTGCGGGCGCGACGACCTTCCTGGCCGAGGCCGTGTTCTCCGACCTCAACGGTGGCGGTCCTCGACAGCTCGTCGGACTGGATTCGCCGACGAAAATCACGATTCCGGGACTCTCCGATGTCGCCCTTGACCTCGCCAACAAGCACTGGTTCTTCGTGTCCGATGTGGCAGCATTCGTCGCCGCGATGGTGACCGGCATCTCGACGCTCAGTCTGGTGATCTTCGCGCTGGTCATCGGTTCGGGCATCGTCTTGTGGCGCACGTCGTTCGGTCTGCGTTTGCGGTCCTGTGGTGAAAATCCGCAGGCCGCGGAGACTCTTGGAGTCAATGTGATCCGCTACAAGTACATCGCCGTCCTGATCTCGGGTGCCCTCGCCGGCATCGGTGGCGGCTTCCTGGCTCTGGTTTCGTCGAGCGGCTTCTCGGTCAATCAGACCGGCGGCCGCGGTTATATCGGGCTGGCCGCCATGATCTTCGGCAACTGGCGGCCCGGCGGTCTCCTCACCGGCGCCCTCATGTTCGGCTACACCGACTCGCTGCGCCTGCGAGACGCCCATGCGGTCCATGCCCTACTCCTGCTCATCGCACTCGGCCTGATCGTGTTCGCTGTCATTCGCGTCGTACGAGGTCAGCGCCGGGCGGGCGTGTCGATTGCCTTGGTGGGTGCTGCGATCCTTGTCTGGTTCTTCTCGACTGATTCGGTGCCGCGTGACTTCACCGGTATGACGCCTTACGTCACCACGTTGCTGGTCCTGGCGTTGGGTGCGCAACGGCTGCGAATGCCGGCGGCCGACGGCAAGATCTATCGGAAGGGCTCGGCCGGCTAATTGAACTCGATCACTGATTCCTTCCATACCCCACCCGGTAGCCCGGTCGACTGGGACGCGTTGCGTCGCTACGCGACCGAGGTCATGGAGCGTGCCTACGCCCCGTACTCGAACTTCAAAGTCGGTGTCGCAGGCCTCGTCGATGACGGCCGCGTAGTCCTCGGCTGCAATGTCGAAAACGCCGCCTATGGCCTTACGCTCTGCGCAGAATGCGGTATGGTCTCGGCCCTGCATTCAACCGGCGGCGGTCGACTCGTTGCCGTCGTCTGTGTCGATCAGGCGGGCAATCTGCTCATGCCATGTGGTCGTTGCCGCCAGCTCTTGTGGGAAAACGGCGGACCGACGATGGAGCTCATGACGCCGGCGGGCATCAGGACGATGGACGAAGTCCTGCCCGATGCCTTCGGTGCCGATGACCTGGTCCGGCCCAAAGAACTGCCTTGACGACAGACTTCGACTTCCAGGCGGCCGAATTCGTGGCCGATCCCTATCCGGGGCTCGCCGGCCTTCGCGAGCAGGGGCCGGTCCTGTGGCACGAGCCGACCGGTGCCTGGCTGGCCACGACCCACGATGCGGTAAGTGCGACTCTGCGAAATCGGGCCTTCGGCCGCATCTGGGAGGACTGGGAGCCCGTCGACCTGCTCGAACCCTTCAACGCACTGCACCGCAACCAGATGATGGAATGCGAAGATCACACTCACCGAAGGCTGAGGTCGCTCGTTCAGGGCGCCTTTGGGCGGGGACACATCGAACGTATGCGGCCCAGGGTCGAGACGATCGCGGCCCGCCTCCTTGACGATCTGGATGGCACCG
>JBDSQP010000448.1:0-5151 GCA_039929755.1 Aeromicrobium sp.
GCCATTGCCGCATTTTGGCGAATGCACGCAGGACGGACACCCGCCGGTGCACTCACAGGCGTCGATGGCGTCCCGGGTGACTCGCAGCCACTGTGCCGCCATCTCGTACCCACGTTCGGCGAAACCGGCGCCACCGGGATAACCGTCATAGACGAAGACGGTGAGGGTGCCTGTGTCTGGATGCATCGCTGTCGAGACCCCGCCGATGTCCCATCGGTCGCAGGTCGCCAGGAGCGGGAGCATCCCGATGGCCGCGTGCTCTGCCGCATGGGCGGCTCCCGGCACATCGGCATTGTCCAGGACCGAGGCCACTGCGTGAGGCGCGAGCGTCCACCACACGGCATTGGTCTGGAGCGATCGCGAAGGAAGGTCCAGGAGTTCTTCGCCCAGCACTTCGCCCGATCCGTTTCGGCGCTTGAGGAATGACACGACCTGATGGGCCACCTCGACCGAACCAAAGGTCATCGCGGCCTCACCCCATACTTGCGTGCGCTCAGCGGCGACCACTGAGATCTCGGTCAGCGAGCGAGCCATGGTCGAATAGTCCGGTTCGTCGCGACGGACGGCGGCAATACCGTGCTCGAGGTCGTATTCCTCGACAAGGAACGAGTCACCCTGGTGGACATAGACGGCACCTTCGTGGACGGTCGAGTCGGCCGAGGATGCGTCAACAGTTCCGATCAGCCGACCGGATACCGAATCGACAATCTGAACCGGCGATCCTCCGCTCGAACGTATGTCGGCGAGGTTGCTGGCCCGCTCACGCTTTGTCCAGAACCATCCGGATTCCCGTTTGCGCAGCCAGCCTGCCTCGGTGAGCGCGTTGACGCCCGCCTCGGTTTGCGGCCCGAATAGGTCGAAGTCGGCCTCGGTCAACGGCAGTTCCTGGGCTGCGGCCGCGAGATGTGGGCCTAGGACATACGGATTGTCAGGGTCGAAAACGGTGGCCTCGACCGGCGCTCCGAGTAAGGCTTCGGGGTGGTGGACCAGATAGGTGTCGAGTGGATCGTCACGGGCGATCATCACACCAAGCGAAGCTCCGCCGTCTCGCCCTGCGCGACCGAACTGTTGTTGGAGGCCGGCACGCGTTCCGGGGTAGCCGACCGAGATGATCGCGTCGAGTCCGGCGATATCAATCCCGAGTTCAAGCGCATTGGTGCTCGCAAGGCCGAGAAGTTCGCCGCTGCGCAACTGGCGTTCAAGCTCCCGTCGGTCCTCTGGCAGATAGCCGCCGCGATAGGTGGCGACGCGTGACTCGAGTTCTGGATCGACCTCGTGGAGCCGTCGCTGGGCGCCGAGCGAAACCGTTTCGGCACCGCGGCGGGAGCGTACGAACGCCAATGTACGGACGCCGCCGATGACTAGGTCGGTGAGGATCTCACTGGCTTCGGTCGTCGGCGATCGACGGATCGGGGTCTGGCTCGCATCGCTTCCGGGCAGCAGCGGTGGTTCCCACAAGGCAATCGTCGAGGGCCCGTGGGGCGAAGCGTCGTCGGTGATGGCGCGGACGTCGAGGCCAGTGATCCGGGCGGCCGAGATCTCGGGCTGGGCAATCGTCGCGGAGGCCAGGATGAACGTCGGCGAGGCGCCGTAGTGGGCAGTGATGCGCCGCAGACGGCGGACGATCTGCGCCAAGTGGGCGCCGAAGACTCCCCGGTAGTGGTGGCACTCGTCGATGACGACGTAGTTGAGGCCCGACAAAAACCGCGACCACCGCGCATGCGCGGGAAGCATCGTGTGATGAAGGGTGTCGGGGTTGGTGAGGATGTAGTTGGCGTGATCCCTCGCCCAGGCGCGCTCGTCCTTGGAGTTGTCGCCGTCGACGGTTGCGCCGCGCATGAGGTGGGAGGCGCCGGCGAGGCCGAGCAGCTGATCGGCGGCAAGGGCCTTCGTGGGGGACACATACAAAACTGTTGGGGCCCGAAAGCCGCGGAGCGGGCTTCCGCTGCGGCCGGCAGCCAGGGCGGTGAGGGCCGGAGCCTGATAAGAGAAGGACTTGCCCGACGCTGTTCCGGTCGAGACGACGACGTGTTGGCCCTCGTGGGCAAGCGATGCGGCCTCGGCCTGATGGCTCCATAGATGGGTGACGCCTTCGGCGACATACATTTCGCGGACCTCGGGATCCACCCATGCCGGCCAGTCGGCGTAGACAGCGTCGCGCTTCGGGATGTGCTCGACATGGGTCACGCGATCGGCATGACGCGCGATGATGTCGACTGGGTCCACGTCGAAAGTGTTTCAGACCGGTCATTGGGTACTCACCCCACAAGTGATGTGAATGAAACCGTGATTGAATTGGGCGCCAGGGAGGCACAGATGGATCTGTCACTGAAAAGACGCACGCAAGAACCGTTCGAAGTGATCGAAGTCGGCGGAGAAGTCGACGTTTACACCGCGCCAAAGTTGCGCGAATCCATTGTTACAGCCGTTGATGAGGGCCACAATCGCCTGATCGTTGACGTCGAGCGGGTCGACTTTCTCGACTCGACCGGTCTTGGTGTCCTCGTCGGTTCGTTGAAGCGCGTGCGTGCCGAGGGCGGATCGCTCGACATTGTCTGCACCAACGAGCGCATCCTCAAGATTTTCGACATCACAGGTCTGGACAAGGTCTTCGGGCTCCATACGTCCGTCGAAGCTGCGATTGCCGCTCACAACTGACACACAACCGATTCACAAAACCGCGAAAAGCCAACCCCGATGTAACCTTCGTCACGCCCAGATGGTTATCTATCCCACGGTAAGACACCCCTGATTTATGGAGGAATTCAATGGCCGACGCGACATTCGTTGCGGCAGCTGAGAAGCTCAAACTCGCAGGAAATGATCAGACGTACGTCTGGATCGTTCTTGCAGTCGGAGTTCTCGCTCTCGTTCTTGCGGTGGTATTCCGCCGCCAGGTTCTGGCAGCCGATGAAGGCACCGAAAAGATGAAGGAGATTGCCAAGGCAGTCCAGGAAGGCGCCACTGCCTACCTGACTCGACAGTTCAAGACCCTCGCCGTCTTTGTCGTTCTGGCCTTCGCACTGCTGTTCCTGTTGCCCGGAACGAACGAAGTGAAGATCGGTCGCTCGGTCTTCTTCGTACTGGGGGCCTTGTTCTCTGCAGGCATCGGCTACTCCGGTATGTGGCTCGCCGTGCGCGCCAACCTGCGGGTTGCTGCTGCCGCCGAGAACACCGGTCGCAATGCGGCCATGACCATCGCCTTCCGTACCGGCGGCAGCGTCGGTATGTCCACTGTGGGCCTCGGCCTGATCGGTGCGGCGTCGGTCGTCCTGATCTACCAGGACAGGGCACCTTCGGTCCTCGAGGGCTTCGGCTTCGGTGCCGCCCTGCTCGCCATGTTCATGCGTGTCGGCGGCGGCATCTTCACCAAGGCCGCTGACGTCGGAGCCGACCTCGTCGGCAAGGTCGAAAAGAACATCCCAGAAGACGACCCGCGCAACGCCGCCACGATTGCCGACAACGTCGGTGACAACGTCGGCGACTGCGCCGGTATGGCTGCCGACCTCTTCGAGTCCTACGCGGTCACGCTTGTCGCGGCGCTGATCCTCGGATCGGTTGCCTTCGGTAACCAGGGCCTCGTGTTCCCGCTCATCATTCCCGCAATCGGCGCCGTCACGGCCATGATCGGTGTGTTCATCACGCGTCCGCGCGAAGGTGAAAACGGTTTGACGACGATCAACCGCTCGTTCTACATCTCGGCTGCCATCTCGGCAGTCTTCTGCTCGGCCGCGGCCTGGTTCTACCTGCCGTCGACCTTCAGCGAGCTCAAGGGCATTGACACCAACTCGTTCATTGCCACGATCGCCCAGGCTCAGGGTGCTGAGGCTCCCGGCCTTGACGGCTCCCCGCGAGTCATCGCGATCATCGCCGTGCTCATCGGCATCGTTCTCGCCGCCGTGATCCTGGCCCTCACCGGCTACTTCACCGGCACCGAGAACCGTCCGGTCAAGGATGTCGGCAAGACGTCGCTGACCGGTGCGGCCACCGTGCTGCTCGCCGGTCTGTCGGTCGGCTTTGAATCCGCCGTCTACACAGCGCTCGTCATTTCCGCGGCCGTCTTCGGCGCGTTCCTGCTGGGCTCCGGTTCGGTCATCGTGTCCCTCTTCGCGGTTGCACTGGCCGGTACGGGCCTCTTGACCACCGTCGGCGTCATCGTCGCCATGGACACGTTCGGTCCCGTGAGCGACAACGCTCAGGGCATCGCCGAAATGTCCGGCGATGTGGGCGAAGAGGGTGCACAGATCCTCACCGAGCTCGACGCGGTCGGCAACACGACCAAGGCCATCACTAAGGGCATCGCCATCGCGACGGCCGTACTCGCGGCCACCGCGCTGTTCGGATCGTTCACCGATGCCATCGGCAAGGCCATCGACAAGGCAGGCCTCACGGCTGAAAACGCCGGCGGCATCAAGGTCGGCGAATCGTACGCCTTCAGCGGCATCCTCAACGTCGCCGATCCGTCCAACCTCGTCGGGCTGATCATCGGTGCGTCGGTTGTGTTCCTGTTCGCCGGTCTGGCCATCAGCGCCGTCGGCCGTGCAGCAGGTGCCGTGGTGTTCGAGGTTCGTCGCCAGTTCCGCGACATCCCCGGAATCATGGAAGGTACCGGCCGCCCCGAATATGGCAAGGTCGTCGACATCTGCACACGCGATTCGCTTCGCGAACTTGCAACGCCGGGCATCCTGGCGATCTTCGCTCCGATCGCCGTCGGCTTCGGCCTCGGCATCGGCCCGCTGGGTGCATACCTCGCGGGTGCGATCGGCGCCGGCACGCTCATGGCGGTGTTCCTTGCGAACTCCGGCGGAGCTTGGGACAACGCCAAGAAGCTCGTCGAAGACGGCAACCATGGCGGCAAGGGCTCCATCGCCCACGAAGCCACGATCATCGGTGACACGGTTGGTGACCCCTTCAAGGACACCGCCGGTCCGGCGATCAACCCGCTGCTCAAGGTGATGAACCTGGTTTCGCTTCTGGCGGCACCGCTCATCATCAAGTACAGCTACGGCACGGAGGCCAGCGACCCGATTCGTTACTCCATCGCCGGTGGTTCGGTGCTGATCATCGTGATCGCTCTTTACATCACGAAGCAGCGCCCGGTCGCGATCGAAGCGTCCGAGCCGGTCGTGCTGGAGCCCGCGGTCTAGGCAA
>JBDSQP010000449.1:0-1786 GCA_039929755.1 Aeromicrobium sp.
CGGCCGCGCTTCGCGCCCTTGAGACCCCCGAACGCGCCGTACGTTGGCTCGTCCTCGGCGGTTCCCTGATCGGGTTCGCCTTCCTCACCAAGATGCTTCAAGCGTTCCTCGTCCTGCCGCCACTTGCCCTCGTCTATCTGGTCGCGGCAAAGCTGAGCATCCCCAAGAGGATCGGCCACCTGCTGATTGCGTTTGGCTCGATGATCGCCGCCGCTGGCTGGTGGGTCCTGATCGTGTCGCTGTGGCCCGCCTCGAGCAGGCCATACATCGGCGGTTCGCAGAACAACTCAATCCTCGAACTCACCCTCGGCTACAACGGTTTCGGACGACTGACCGGCAACGAGACCGGCTCGGTCGGCGGAGGCGGAGGTCAAGGCGGACCCGGCTGGGGACAGACCGGATTGTTCCGAATGTTCAACAGCGAAATCGGCGGCCAGATCTCCTGGCTCCTGCCGGCAGCATTCCTCCTGCTCCTCACAAGCATTTGGTTCCTGCGCAAGACGCGCCGAACCGATGCCCGACTCGCGGCACTGGTCGTCTGGGGCGGTTGGCTGGTCGTCACTGCCGTCACGTTCAGCTTCATGGCTGGCATCTTCCACGCCTATTACACGGTCGCGCTCGCCCCGGCAGTTGCCGCGACGGTCGCCATCGGCGCAACGATCCTGTGGCAGCACCGAAGCAACGCGATCGCACGAGTCCTCATGGCCCTCACGATCGCACTGAGTGCGTCCTGGGCATTCATACTCCTCGACCGGACCTCGACGTTCCTGCCCGCGCTCAAGTGGTTCGTGATCGTCGTCGGTCTCGCCGCAGGTTTCTTGATCGTCTTCCTCGACAGGTTGCCCAAACGGGCCGTCCTCGCGATTACGATCGCCACGCTCATCTCGGTACTCGCCGGACCCACGGCGTATGCAGTTGATACCGCGTCGTCGGCTCAGCAGGGATCCATCGTCAGTGCCGGTCCCAGCACAGGTCGCGGCATGGGCGGGGGTATGCCAGCCCGAATACGCCCACCAGGTACGACAGGCACCGCGACAGGCACCGCGACAGGCACCGCCGGAGGACTCCTCAACGGCAGCAAGTCGACCTCGGCGATCACGAAGCTGTTGACGACCAACGCCTCCAGCTACACCTGGGTGGCCGCGGCCATCGGGTCCAACAGCGCCTCGGGATACCAGCTCGCAAGCCAGGAACCCGTGATGCCGATTGGCGGCTTCAACGGCTCCGACAGCAGTCCGACGCTGGCGCAGTTCAAGCAATACGTTGCCGACGGCGCCATCCACTACTTCATCGCCTCAGGCAATGGAGGTGGAGGCGGACCACAAGCAAGCGGCGGCTCGTCTTCGGCGATAACGACATGGGTGGCGGCGAACTTCACCGCCAAGACCGTTGACGGTGTCACGCTCTACGACCTTTCCGGAGGCATCAAATGAGCGCCCCACTCGCGCTGGCCAAGGAGTTCAACCGCGACGTGCAGACGCCGATCCTCGACGTGGTTATCCCCGTCTACAACGAGGAGCGGAGTCTCCCCGAGTCGGTGGCGACGGTTCACCGGCACCTGCGGTCCATGCCGTTCCCGTTCCGGATCACGATTGCCGACAACGCGAGCACAGACGCCACCGATCTGGTCGCTCGCCAACTCGCGCATACGTATAACGAAGTGCGTGTCGTGCACCTGGACGAGAAGGGACGCGGCCGAGCTCTCAAGCATGTGTGGTCGCGATCCGATGCCGACATCCTCGTCTACATGGATGTCGACCTTTCAACGGATCTCAACGCCCTGTAT
>JBDSQP010000450.1:0-4452 GCA_039929755.1 Aeromicrobium sp.
CCCGAGCCAGCCAAACTCTGACCGGTCCGCTCCTGTTCAATGCAGAAAGGGACCGCCCGAAGGCGGTCCCTTTCTCAGACTTACTTGTCGACAGTCTTACTTGTCGAAAGCTCTACTTGTCGAAAGACGTGAAGTCATAGTCGTCAAGTGCCACCGGTTCGGTTGACGTCGTACCGAATCCGTAGTCGTAGGACTCATATCCGGTGACCGAGTAAGCCGCAGCGCGTGCCTCTTCGGTCGGCTCAACCCGGATGTTCTTGTAACGGTCGAGACCGGTACCGGCGGGGATGAGCTTGCCGATGATGATGTTTTCCTTGAGCCCGCGCAACTGGTCGGACTTGCCGTGGATCGCGGCGTCGGTGAGGACGCGTGTCGTCTCCTGGAAGGAGGCGGCCGACAACCACGACTCGACAGCGAGCGAGGCCTTCGTAATGCCCATGAGGACCGGACGACCTGAAGCAGGTGTCCCGCCTTCTGCAACAACACGACGGTTCTCGTCTTCGAACTTCGCGCGATCCACCAGGTCACCGGGGATCAGGGCGGAATCGCTCTGCTCGATCACGGTGACACGGCGGAGCATCTGTCGAACGATGATCTCGATGTGCTTGTCGTGGATGGCAACACCCTGCGAGCGGTAAACCGCCTGCACTTCGTCAACCAGGTGCTCCTGAGCACGACGAACACCGAGGATACGCAGGACTTCCTGCGGATCGGGCGTACCGTGTGTGAGTTGTTGGCCGACTTCGACATGATCGCCATCGGCGATGAGCAGACGCAAGCGCTTGCTGATCGGGTATTCCAACGGTTCCGAACCATCATCAGGCGTGACCACGAGCTTGCGCGACTTGTCCGAATCGTCGATCGCAATGCGACCGGCGGACTCGGTGATCGGCGCCTTGCCCTTGGGCTGACGGGCCTCAAAGAGCTCGACGACGCGCGGAAGACCGTGCGTGATGTCGTCACCTGCCACACCACCGGTGTGGAAGGTACGCATCGTGAGCTGTGTGCCGGGCTCACCGATCGACTGGGCTGCGATCGTACCGACCGCTTCACCGATGTCGACAAGCTTGCCGGTGGCCAGCGAACGGCCGTAGCACTTGGCGCACGTGCCCGTGTGAGCTTCACACGTGAGGACCGTACGAACCTTGACCGTCTCGATGCCTGCCTCGACCAGGGCTGCGATCTCGACGTCGCCGAGGTCACCGCCGGCCGGGATGAGCACTTCGCCGGACTCAGGGTGGGTGATGTCGGTCGCTGCGCTGCGTGAATATGCCGAAGTTTCGACATTCTCAGCAGGCACGAGGCGGCCGTCATCGAGCCGCGTCGAGATGACCTTGGGCAAACCACGTTCGGTGCCACAGTCTTCTTCGCGGATGATGACGTCCTGGCTCACGTCCACGAGACGACGGGTCAGGTAACCCGAGTCGGCAGTACGGAGAGCCGTGTCGGCCAGACCCTTGCGGGCACCGTGGGTCGCGATGAAGTACTCGACGACAGACAGACCTTCGCGGAAGTTGGCCTTGATCGGGCGCGGGATGATTTCACCCTTGGGGTTAGCCACCAGACCACGCATTGCGGCGATCTGACGGACCTGCATCATGTTTCCGCGGGCACCGGAGTGGACCATCATCCAGATCGGGTTGTCCTCGGTGAACGTCTTCTCCATTTCGGCGGAGACTTCGGCCGTGGCCTGTGTCCAGATCTCGATGAGTTCCTGGCGACGCTCGTCCTCGGTGATCAGACCGCGATCGAACTGAACCTGGACCTTGGCGGCCTGGGCTTCATACGTGGCGAGGATCTCGGGCTTGCGAACAGGCGTGACGACGTCGTCAATCGAAATCGTGACACCCGAGCGGGTTGCCCAGTAGAAACCGGTGTCCTTGAGCGCGTCCAGGGCGACGGCGACGTCGACCTTGGAGTAGCGCTCGGCGAGGTCGTTGACGATGACACCAAGCTGCTTCTTGCCAACCTGGTAGTCGACGAACGGGTAGTCCTCGGGCAGCGCCTCGTTGAAGAGGGCGCGACCAAGGGTCGTTTCGAGGGTTTTGCCATCGATACGCAGCTTGATCTTGGCCTGAAGCTTGATCTCCTTGCGATCGAACGCCATGGTCGCTTCAGCGACGGATGCGAACGCACGCCCTTCACCATCCTGACCGGAACGGTCGAGGGTGAGGAAGTACAGGCCGATAATCATGTCCTGCGTGGGCATGGTGACCGGGCGGCCGTCAGAGGGCTTCAGGATGTTATTGGTCGACAACATCAGGATGCGCGCTTCCGCCTGAGCTTCAGCGCTCAGCGGAAGGTGAACAGCCATCTGGTCACCATCGAAGTCGGCGTTGAAGGCCGAGCAGACGAGCGGGTGGATCTGGATGGCCTTGCCCTCGATCAGCTGAGGCTCGAAAGCCTGGATGCCGAGGCGGTGAAGCGTGGGTGCACGGTTGAGAAGCACGGGGTGCTCGGAGATGACCTCTTCGAGGACATCCCAAACGACCGGACGGGCACGCTCGACCATGCGCTTCGCGCTCTTGATGTTCTGGGCGTGGTTGAGGTCAACCAGTCGCTTCATGACGAACGGCTTGAACAGCTCGAGTGCCATCTGCTTGGGCAGGCCACACTGGTGGAGCTTGAGTTGCGGACCGACGACGATGACCGAACGGCCCGAGTAGTCGACGCGCTTGCCGAGAAGGTTCTGGCGGAATCGACCCTGTTTGCCCTTGAGCATGTCGGAGATCGACTTGAGCGGGCGGTTGCCCGGCCCGGTGACAGGACGTCCACGACGGCCGTTGTCGAACAACGAGTCGACTGCTTCCTGAAGCATGCGCTTTTCGTTGTTGACGATGATCTCCGGCGCACCGAGGTCGAGCAGTCGCTTGAGTCGGTTGTTGCGGTTGATCACGCGGCGGTAGAGGTCGTTGAGGTCAGACGTAGCGAAACGGCCACCATCAAGCTGGACCATCGGACGAAGTTCCGGCGGGATGACCGGGACTGTGTCGAGGACCATGCCCTCGGGCTTGTTGTTGCTCGCGAGGAATGCCGACACGACCTTCAGGCGCTTGAGGGCACGAGTCTTCTTCTGACCCTTGCCGGTAGCGATGATTTCGCGCAGAAGCTCTGCTTCGGCGACGAGATCGAAGGTCTGAAGACGCTTCTTGATCGCGGCAGCGCCCATGTAGCCCTCGAAGTACTTGCCGAAGCGGTACGTCATGTCGCGGTAGAGTAGCTCGTCGCCTTCGAGGTCCTGGACCTTAAGGTTCTTGAAGCGGTTCCAGACTTCGTCGAGGCGATCAATCTCACGCTGAGCCCGGTCACGGCGCTGCTTGGCTTCGCGCTCGGCAGCATCCTTGACCTTGCGCTTGGCGTCGGCCTTGGCGCCTTCGTCCTCAAGCGCCTTGAGGTCCTCTTCGAGCTTCTGCATACGCTCGTTGACTTCGTTGTCGCGACGGTTCTCGAGGTTCTTGCGCTCGAGTTCGATCTTCGCTTCGAGCGAAGAAAGGTCACGATGACGGGCGTCGGCGTCGACGGAAGTGATCATGTAGGCCGCGAAGTAGATGACCTTTTCGAGGTCCTTCGGAGCCAGATCGAGCAGGTAGCCGAGACGGCTGGGGACACCCTTGAAGTACCAGATGTGGGTAACCGGTGCAGCAAGTTCGATGTGACCCATGCGTTCACGGCGAACCTTGGAACGGGTGACTTCAACACCGCAGCGCTCACAAATGATGCCCTTGAACCGGACACGCTTGTATTTGCCGCAGTAGCACTCCCAGTCCCGAGTCGGGCCGAAGATCTTCTCGCAGAAGAGTCCGTCGCGCTCGGGCTTCAGGGTGCGGTAGTTGATGGTCTCGGGCTTTTTGACTTCGCCATGAGACCAGGTGCGGATGTCATCTGCAGTGGCAAGGCCGATCTGCAGTTGATCGAAGAAGTTCACGTCAAGCACGTTGTCTTCTTTCCCTTTCAAAAAACAATTCGTATTTGAATCAATACTGAGTTGCGACGAGGGTCTGAACTCACCGGTGAAGGTAAGACTCAGACTTCCTCGACGCTGCTGGGCTCACGGCGGGACAAGTCGATGCCGAGTTCTTCCGCGGCGCGGAAGAGGTCTTCTTCTGCATCGCGCATCTCGACAGCGGTGCCGTCACTGGAAAGAACTTCGACGTTGAGACACAGGGACTGCATCTCCTTGACGAGGACCTTGAAGGATTCAGGAATGCCAGGCTCGGGGACATTTTCGCCCTTGACGATGGCTTCATAAACCTTGACGCGACCGAGGATGTCATCGGACTTGATGGTCAGCAGTTCCTGCAGCGCGTATGCGGCGCCGTAGGCCTCCAGTGCCCACACTTCCATTTCACCGAAGCGCTGGCCACCGAACTGGGCCTTACCGCCAAGCGGCTGCTGAGTGATCATGGAGTACGGACCGGTCGAGCGTGCGTGGATCTTGTCGTCGACGAGGTG
>JBDSQP010000451.1:0-3359 GCA_039929755.1 Aeromicrobium sp.
GCCGTTCCCGCGGGATCGACGCTTGATATCGACACGTGGGACGATGTCGAAAGGGCGGGAATTGTCATCAAGTCGCAGAACAAGGAGATCGATCGTGGCTGAAATCTCTCTCGAAGACTGGACGGCTTCGGTCGCCGCCGAACTCGGAATCAGTGCCGATCTTGATTTCGACGTTGAGCAAATTCTCCAACTCGCTGCGGTCGCAGCCCACAACGTCGTTCGACCGGCAGCGCCTCTCACCACATTCCTCGCCGGATTCGCGGCAGCGCAGGCAGGTGGGTCGAATGAGGACCTCGCGCAGGCGCTGGCAACCGCCACCGCGTTCTGTGACCGCGCGGGGGACGCCGCTACATGAGCGGCCGCCGAACGACGCGCGCTCGCGTCACGCGCATAGATGTTGACGGAGTCGCGTCCTCGAACGAAGACCAACTCGCCGTTGAGGAACCCCTTGAGGTCCGGGTCAACGGAAAATCATTCTCGGTAACCATGCGAACGCCAGGCGACGACTTCGACCTCGTTGCAGGCTTCCTGGTCTCCGAAGGGGTTGTTTGGGCACAAGAGCAGATCGCGTCATTGCGCTACTGCAGTGGCGTGGACGAAGCGGGCTTGCAGACGTTCAACGTCATCGATGCCCAGCTCTCGGCCGACACGGCGCCTCCTGACGTGTCGCTTGAGCGCCACATATACACGTCCAGCTCGTGTGGCATTTGTGGCACCGCTTCGATTGACGCCGTGCACAAGGCCGCTCATTTCGGTCAGGTCGAGCCGGTCTCGATTGATCACAGTGTGGTCGCCGGTTTGCCCGATGCCCTGCGCGAACAGCAGAGGGTTTTTGACCGGACCGGCGGCACCCATGCGGCCGGGCTTTTCACGGCCTCGGGTGAGTTGCTCTGCCTGCGCGAAGACGTCGGCCGCCACAATGCGGTCGACAAGGTAGTCGGCTGGGCATTGCGCGAGGGACGGTTGCCGTTGAGGTCGACGGTCCTGCAGGTTTCGGGCCGTGCCTCGTTCGAGCTGGTGCAGAAGGCACATATGGCAGGCATACCGGCATTGAGTTCGGTGTCCGCGCCGTCGTCGTTAGCTGTCGAGCACGCTTTGTCGGCTGGTATGACGCTCGTCGGCTTCAACCGTGACGGCCGCTTCACGGTCTTCGCAGCCTGACGTTCCAAATTTTGGTTCGGCGGCATGCCGTGCGCGGTAGTGCGTAATGCGTGGTACTGTCGATCTCGTAGAACTGATCGAGGAGAACTGCACCTAGGAGAGCTGCACTAAAGGAGAGAAGTATGGATGCGACCCAATTGCTCAAGGGCGTGCTCGATGTCGCCGTGCTTGCCGTTGTCGAGATCGAGGACGGCTATGGATACGACGTTGTGCGTCGACTCCGCAGTGCTGGTCTCGATGAGGTCGGCGACGCTTCGGTCTACGGAACGCTCCGCCGGCTCTACACCGCGGGCGCACTGACGTCATACGTCGTGCCTTCCGAGGAGGGTCCGCATCGCAAGTACTACGGCATCAACAACGAAGGCAGATCCATGCTCGACACCCAGCGCAAAGTCTGGTCCGAGTTTTCACACACCATGAACACGCTGCTCGAAGGGAAGGTGCGGTCATGACCGCCACGCTGAACATCACGACCGAGATCACCGAATTCGCCCGACGCGTCCGCGCCCAACTCGCCGACTTGCCGACCGATGACGTCGATGATCTCACCGATGGACTCGAGGCCGACATGGCCGAAGCCTTTGCCGAGTTGCCGGACTATGAATTGCCCGAGCCGACGGAATACGCTCTCGAACTGCGAAACGCGGCCGGCCTGCCGCCGCACGATGCGCAGACAAAGCTCGGCATTCGCCAATCGTTCCGTGGAGTCGCAGGCAGCATTCGGGTCAAGCGAGATGGTGTGACGGCCACACTTCGAAGCAACCCCATCACCGAGGGAGCCCTCGATTTCCTGATCGAACTGCGTCCGGCCTGGTGGATTCTCCGGGCGATCGTCGCCTACATGCTGCTTGTATCGCTTCTCGGGCATGGCGCGGCGATGCCCCAGGATTCGTTCCAGTGGATCGTCTTGACCGCAGCAACAGTGGTCAGCGTGCAGTGGGGCCGTGGGAAGTGGCAGCGATCGTGGATGAAAAATCTCTTCGTCTCCGGCAACGTGCTTGCGGCGATCGTCCTAGTGCCGGTCATGGCGAACGCCGACAACCAATCCCTCAGCTGGTCCGAGGCCGAATCGCAGTTCGGCGTGACCGGAGGCATGGTCCCTGAGTCAATGGCCGGGATCCAACTCAACGGCAAAGACGTCACCAACATCTTCGCCTTCGGATCCGATGGAAAGCCGATCAAGAACGTTCAATTGTTCGATCAGGACGGACACCCGCTTTCGACTTCGGTTCCGGGCGGAAACGGCTGCCTCGAAGGCACACCATGTGAGCAGGGAAGCGGTTCAGGTGCTGGCGTATGGGTCCCGACCACTCTGGAAACCGGAGCCAAGGTCTGGAATGTCTACCCGATGCAGATGCAGGGCGCCATCTTCGATGAATCGACCGGTGAACTTGTGGCCGATCCTTCGGCGAAGCCCGAGGACCGAAAGTCACCATTCATCAAGGTCTCGGCTGTCCTGCCGTCAGACGCAAAGTCAGAAAAAGTTGCCCAAGGCAACGACTGATTCGGGGACAAAGGACGGTTCGACCTCGTTAGATACAGTAGAAAGTACCGACTTCAGACCGGAGTCGTCCCTAACGGAGGAACCATGCAGAGCAGCAATCCCGTCTTTGCCCGCAACGACGAGTTCAACGGCAAAGGGACACGCACCCAGACCGACCCGTCGCAGTGGCAGATTGACCTGAATGGCGGCGGACCTCCGCAGTCGTTGAGTGGAGATCGCCGTATGACGATCGACACGGTCGTCGAGAAGACAGCCATCACGCTTGGCTTGCTCATCATCGCGGCGGCTGTCGCCTGGTTCACCATTGGCGACATCGCTGACCAGAGTGCACTCAACAAGGCGTACGGCCTGTCGCTCGGCGGCGCTCTGATCGGCCTCGTCCTGTCGCTCGTCAATTCGTTCAAGAAGGTCGTCAGCCCGCCGCTCGTTCTGGCTTACGCGGTAGTGGAGGGCGTCTTCGTCGGCGCCTTCTCCAAGATCGTTTCGAGTTATGTCGGCGATCCCACGATCGTCTTCCAGGCGGTCATCGCCACGATGGTCGCCTTCGGCGGCACGCTGTTCGCCTACAAGTTCTTCAACATCCAGGTCACGGACAAGTTCCGCAAGGTCATGACGATCGCGATCTTCAGCTTCGTCGGAGTCATGCTGGTCAACATGGTCCTGAGCCTGACCGGCGTGCTCAGCTCGGGCGGCC
>JBDSQP010000452.1:0-5613 GCA_039929755.1 Aeromicrobium sp.
TCCGGCATTGCCGAGGGCTTCATCAATATTCCCGAACGGTTGCGGTCACGTCGCGGTGTCCACCCGCAACGGCTTTCTGAGCCGGAACTCCACGCGATCGTCGAGCGTCAGGCCGAGGACAGTCGGCGCAGCCTCGCGGAGCGGCCTGTCCCCGAACAGATGCGCACCCGTATCGAGAAGCTCGATCGGGTTGTGGCGGCCGGCTCCCAGCCCTACCCCTCCGCGGCCGGCGTCAGCCACCGTGCCGGGGACATTCCCCGGGCCCCTGACGGTGCGCCCGTGACAGTTTCCGGCCGGCTCATTCGCATACGCGACCACGGTGGCGTGATCTTCGCCGATCTTCGCGACTGGAGCGGCGACGTGCAGGTCGTGCTCGAACGCGAACGCCTTGGGGCGCAGGCGCTCACGACCTTCGGTACGTGGTTCGATCTGGGCGACCTCGCTGACGTCACCGGCACAGTCGGCGTCACCCATATGGGCCACCGTTGCATCTATGCCTCGACCTGGCGGATGAGTGCGAAATGTCTCCACCCACTGCCCGACAAATGGCGCGGCATGTCCGACCCCGACAGCAAGGTCCGGAAACGGTATGTCGATCTGGCCATCAATCAGGACACTCGTTCGCTCACCCGGCTGCGCAGCACCGTGGTCCGGCAATTGCGCGAGTCGCTGCATGCACGTGAGTTTCTCGAAGTCGAAACGCCTGTCCTCCAGGCCATCCACGGCGGCGCCAACGCACGGCCGTTCACGACCCACATCAACGCATATGACCTCGATCTCTATCTGCGTATCGCGCCGGAACTCTATCTCAAAAGGTTGTGCGTCGGCGGCATGGAACGCGTCTTCGAAATCGGCCGGACGTTCCGCAACGAGGGTGCGGACAGCTCACACAATCCGGAGTTTACGATGCTTGAGGCCTACAAGGCACACAGCGACTACCGTGACATGCTCGACACCTGTCGTGAACTCATCCAGGAAGCGGCCACGGCCGTCTACGGCGAGGCGATTGCGATGCGCCCTGATGGCAACGATGGCTTTGCGCGGGTTGACCTCTCGGGCGAATGGCCGGTCAAAACGGTGCACGGCGCGGTTTCGGACGCAGTTGGCAAAGTGGTCGATTCGGTGACTCCGGTCCCCGAACTTCAGCAACTTTGCGATGGCCAGGGCATTGCATGGCAGGACGACTGGGACGCGGGCCAGCTTGTCCTCGAACTGTACGAACAACTCGTCGAGGCCAAGACCCAACTGCCGACCTTCTACACCGATTTCCCGGTCTCGGTGTCTCCGCTCACCCGCAGCCGCGACGACAACCCCGACCTCGTCGAGCGGTGGGATCTCGTTGCCTTCGGCATGGAGTTGGGCACCGCATACTCCGAGCTGACCGATCCCGTCGAACAGCGCCGGCGGTTGCGGGCGCAGTCGCTCAGGGCAGCCCAGGGCGACATCGAAGCGATGGAACTCGACGAGGACTTCCTCGAAGCGCTCGAATACGGAATGCCCCCAACGGGCGGGCTCGGCATGGGCGTGGACCGCCTCGTCATGTTGCTGAGCGGCCGAAACATCCGAGAGACGCTGCCGTTTCCGCTGACGAAACCGCTGCGTCCGGGCCAGCATTTGGGCGGGCGATGACGGGTCAACTGTTCGCCCGCAAGGTCGGGGCCATCGCGATCGCGGCCGGCGGCATCCTCTATGCCTCGTGGTTCGTTCAATGGGTCGTGCCGACCAATCTGAGCGCGATGTCGAGCTACATCAGCGAACTCTCGGCATCGAATCAGCCTCACCACCTGGTATTTCGCGCCACCGATCTCGCCGCCGGCATGCTGCTGATCGTCGGGAGCACCGCTGCATTGCTTTCGACAATCCGTAGCAGGTGGGCGGTGACGGGATGGGTTTCACTCTTGCTGTTTGGCGCCTCGACCATCGCCGACTCGCAGTCGCCCCTGCCCTGCGCGGCAACCGCCGATCCACACTGCGATCACCTGTCTGACCTGGGCCAACTCGGCTGGGCCGACAGTCTGCATACGTTCACCAGTGCCGGCGAAGATCTGTTTTTCGGGCTCACCATGCTGAGCCTCATGATCGTCGCCTGGCGTATAGGTGTCCCGATCGGCCTGAGACGAGCTGCCACTGCGATCGCCATCGGCATCGTCCTTGCCTGGGCCTGGACGCTAGGGGCTGCCGCCGAATTCGAGCTCCATCTCATCAATGGGGAGCTTCGCATCAATGACCAACTCGGAGTCGCGCAACGCACCGAGGTCAGCCTGATCGGCGTATGGCTGGTGCTCGTCGCGATCGGACTCCTACGTTCCAGACCTGGTCAACGCCTGACTGTCCCCGATTCCATCAACTGATCGGCAACTGTTCACGCTGAGGGCTCGCGACGTGCATGTGGGGGACGCTCGCCGACCATGGACTCGAGTCATGAGCCTCACACATGCATATGCCCGCCGAACCGTCGCCATTCTTGCCGCAACGGCCCTGGCTGCCGGAGCGATGGCCCAGCCGGCCAGCGCGTTGTCCACCGACACACCGACTCACGAGAAGCGACACAGCATCACCGTTTTCGCACACCGCGGGGCGCCCGGATACAGGCCCGAGCACACGTTGCCGGGATACGTGCTTGCGATCAAACTCGGAGCCGACTACATCGAGCCCGATCTGGTGAGCACCAAGGACGGCGTACTTGTTGCGCGCCACGAGAACGAGATCGGCGGGACGACCGACGTGGCCGACCACCCCGAATTCGCGAACCGCAAGACGACAAAGGTCATCGATGGCGTCTCCATGACCGGTTGGTTCACCGAGGACTTCACGCTCAAGGAACTCAAGACACTGCGCGCCAAGGAGCGGTTGCCGCAGGTCCGACCGGGCAACACCGCGTATGACGGCAAGTTCGAGATCCCGACCTTCGACGAGGTGTTGGCGCTGGCCAAGAGCGAAAGCCGTCGGACCGGACGTACGATCGGCGTCGCGCCAGAGACCAAGCACCCCACCTACTTTCGTTCGATCGGTCTTCCGATCGAAAAGCCAATGCTTCGCTCACTTCACAAGGCCGGGCTCGACCGCCCACACTCGAAGGTCCTCATCCAGTCGTTCGAGACCGGCAACCTGCGCAAGCTTTCGAAGCAGACCCCGTTGCCCCTGGAACAGCTGACTTCCGCAAAGGGCGCACCGTACGACCTGGTGGTTTCGGGCGACCCGCACACCTATGCCGACATCATGTCGCCTGCCGGTCTGCGCCAGGTGGCGAAGTATGCGGACTGGCTCGGGCCCGACAAGAACAGCGTCATCCCGCGCGACCCGAATGGTTTTCTCACCAAGCCTTCGCCCGTCGTCAAGGATGCGCACAGGGCCGGGCTCAAAGTCGTTGCCTACACGTTCCGGGATGAGAACCAGTTCCTGCCGGCCGACTTCCGTGTCGGCACCGACCCCAACGCAAAGGGCGACATCGCGGGCGAACTGAAGGCCTTCTTTGAAGCCGGTCTCGACGGCTTCTTTGCCGACTACACCGACAGCGCAGTGGCCACGCGGGACTGGTGGGAGTCACAAGGCTGATCTAGCCTGAGGTCATGTGCCGCAATATCCGAACACTCCACAATTTCGAACCCGCAGCAACCAATGACGAGGTCCAGGCCGCCGCCTTGCAATATGTCCGCAAGGTGAGCGGCTCGACCAAACCGTCCAAGGCCAATGAAGAGGCCTTCAACCGGGCTGTGGCCGAGATCGCCCATATTACCGGCCACTTGCTCGAGGACCTGGTGACCACCGCACCGCCGAAGGACCGTGAGGTCGAGGCGGCCAAGGCCAAAGCGCGTTCGGAACAACGATTCGCGACCACCTAGCTAGCCGGCTTGGTTACTAACCAGCCTGGTTACTAACCAGCCTGGTTAATGCGCAACACATTTCCGGCCGGATCGCGGAAGGCGCAGTCGCGGGGACCCCACGGCTGATCGATCGGCTCCTGGATGACGTCGGCGCCGGATGCCTGGATGCGATCGAAGGTCGCATCGACGTCATCGGTTGTCAGCACGAGTCGGCCGAAGACGCCCTTCGCCATCAGATCGCCGATGACCTCCTTGTCGGCCGGGGAGGCCTCCGCCCCAGGCGGTTCGAGGACGATGTCGAATTCCGCCTGCGACGCCGAGCCGATCGTGATCCAGCGCATGTCACCCTTGCCGACATCGTTGCGAACTTCGAACCCGAGGACGTCGCGATAGAAGGTCAGCGCCTTCTCGGGGTCATCCACGGCGAGGAAGCAGTGCGAGAGTTTGAGGTTCATGACCACCACGCTAGAGGTCAACCCGAAGTCTTCGCTTCTCGATTCCTGATCGGTCTGGTGATGATCTTGTCGATGCACGGCGAGATCGAGTCGGCCTGTTCATGGTCACGCGCCCGGTAGGCGCTCGGGCTTTCGCCGACCAGTTCGGTGAACCTCGTACTGAACGACCCGAGCGACGAACATCCGACCTCGAAGCACACGTCGGTCACGCTCACGTCACCGCGACGAAGCAAGGCTTTGGCCCGTTCGATGCGGCGCGTCATCAGGTAGCCGTATGGAGTTTCACCGAACGCCTCCCGGAAGCTTCGGGAAAAGTGGCCCGGCGACATGAGCGCCACGCGGGCAAGGGCAGTCACATCAAGCGGCTTCGCGTAGTCGCGATCCATCGTGTCCCGGGCCTTGCGCAAAAGGACGAGATCTTCACGTGTCACGGGTCCAGCATCTCACCGATATGGACGTCAGCCCACTCCGTTTCGAGCGGTTGCCAAATCGCAACACCGCCGGTGAAAGTCGCGAGCTTTTCCCGAAATGACTCCACCTCGGTCACCGGCACCGCGACGTTCAAAGTCGCCAGCGATCCATACGTCACATCGCGGACCTGGGCAAACGCCCGCAACTGATTGTCGAGCCGCCCCGCATCCCCTGTCGGCACGGTGATGTCGATGATCTGGTGCAGGGCGCGTTGCTGGACGCCGGCTTGATCAAGTGCAGTGGCAACCGCATCGCCATATGCGCGTACGAGGCCCCCGGTGCCGAGGAGCGTTCCGCCGAAATAGCGGGTCACGACGGCGACAACATCGCTGAGGCCGCGGCCGTTGATGACTTCGAGCATCGGTGCCCCGGCGGTCCCCGAAGGCTCGCCGTCGTCATTCGACCGCTGGATCGACGACTCGGGGCCCAACACGAACGCCGAGCAATGATGCCGGGCGTCATGGTGGGCCTTGCGGGCCTCGACGATCACCGCCCGTGCCGAGGAGTCGTCATCTACGCGCACGACCATCGCCAGGAAGCGCGAGTGTTTGACCTCGATTTCGGTCGAGGCGCTCCGCGCGATCGTGGCGTAGGCGCTCAGATCTTTTTCAGTTTCAGGAAGATGCTCGGACCGAAGTTCTTTTTGGCGAGGCGCTTCTGCGTGGCCTTTTCGATGGCGAGCATGACCTTGTGCGGCAGGAACTTCTTGAGCTTCTGGCTTCGCAGGTTGGAGACCGACAACTTCTCGTCGAGGACCAGGCCAGCAGTACGAAGTTGCCCAAGCACGGTGTCGATGTTGTGGTTGACGAACGCGATGGCGTCAGCCTCGTCGGATGCCGAACGGATGCTGACTGGTTCGATCG
>JBDSQP010000453.1:0-2695 GCA_039929755.1 Aeromicrobium sp.
GAAGCACCATGGGCAGGCGATGTCGGACCAGATGTCGATCTTCAGGGGTTCACTCACGAGGGGTTCAACGACACGATGCTGCCGTGTATTCCATCGGTAATCAGGCAGTCACAAGCGTATGCCAAAATCCAGCCATGACGATTGTGGTGGGCTACCGGCCCAATGAGTTCGGCGAAGCAGCCCTTGACCATGCGATTGCCCGTGCAAAGGGGTCCGAGTCACGTTTGGTGGTGGTCAACGTGTCCACGGACCAGCAGATGGAAGACCCCGACTTCGTTCGGGGCTATGAGTTCGGCGAGCTGCGTATGAAACTCGGCAACTCGCGGTTGGCGGGCTACGACATCGTTCAGCCGATGGGCGTCGACACCGCCGGACTGATCCTCAAAGTCGTCCAGGACGAAAGCGCCAGCTTGCTCGTGATCGGGCTTCGCCAACGTTCGGCTGTCGGCAAATTCCTTATGGGTAGCGTCGCCCAGCAGATCCTGTTGGACTCGCCGGTGCCTGTACTGAGCGTCAAGCCGGGCCAGAATCCCGTCGACATCATGTAATCCCGTTGATCGCTCGGATGGTGCGTGCGTGAGAATGAACGCGAAACCCTTGCCGACTCTGGAGTTGACGTGACCCACGTACTTGACGACCTCGACGCGCGCGGACTCATTGCGCATTCGACGGATCCCGACGCATTGCGTGCGGAGATGACCGCGGGGCCGATCACCTACTACGTCGGCTTCGACCCAACCGCGCCCAGCCTTCACATCGGCAACCTGCTCCAGTTACTCACGGCCCGCAGGCTTCAGCTGGCCGGCCACAAACCGCTCATACTGGTCGGTGGATCGACCGGACTCATCGGCGACCCCAAAGAGGCCGGCGAGCGAATCATGAACACGAAGGAGACCGTCGGTGAGTGGGTCGAGCGCATCCGAGATCAGGTTTCGGCCTTTGTCATGTTCGACGGCGACAACGGCGCGACGATCGTCAACAACCTCGACTGGACGCAAAACATCGGCGCCATCGACTTCCTTCGCGACATCGGCAAACACTTCCCGATAAACCGGATGCTTGCCCGTGACGTCGTGAGCAGCCGGCTCGAGTCCGGAATCAGTTACACCGAATTCAGCTACGTCTTGCTCCAGTCGCTGGACTACCTCGAGCTCAATCGGCGCTACGGCTGTGTGCTCCAAACCGGCGGCAGCGACCAGTGGGGCAACATCACCGCAGGTGTCGAACTCGTACGACGCGCGGATGCCAAAAAGGTGCACGCACTGGCCACGCCGCTGATCACGAAGGCCGACGGAACCAAATTCGGCAAGACAGAGTCTGGAACGGTGTGGCTCGACCCGTCACTCACGAGTCCGTACGCCTTCTACCAGTCATGGATCCAGGCCGAGGACTCCAAGGTGGGGGAGTACCTCCGGCAGTTCACGTTTCTGACCCTTGACGAGATCGAGGCACTTGAAGCCGAGCAGGTGGAGCGTCCTGGCGCCCGAGCGGCGCAACGCCGACTCGCCGCCGAACTCACGACGCTCGTACACGGCTCCGAGGAGACCGCGGCGGCAGAGCTTGCAGCGGGAGCTCTCTTCGGACGGGGGGAGCTCGCAGACCTGCCTCTGTCTACGCTGAGCGCGGCTCTCAAGGAGGCGGGCGCTGTCGAACTTCGAGCCTCCGATTCTCCGACGATTACCGATGCATTCGTCGCTTCGGGATTGACCGAAAGCAAGTCGGCCGCGCGGCGGGCCGTCGCGGACGGCGGAGCCTACGTGAACAACACGCGGATGAATGATCCTGACGCGCTTTTGGAGGGAGATCTGCTACTCCATGGTGCATGGGTTGTTCTTCGTAAGGGAAAGCGCAACGTGTCGGGCGTGTTCGTGTCCAAATAGCCCGGGTTTCCGGGCTATTTGGCCAGTGTGATCGGGGCCACACGATATCGATTTGACCAAGTCCCACACGCTCAGTAATGTTCTTCTTGTTGCTCAGCACGACGGAGCGCAAGGCCGAAAGGCCGGGCGTTCGGACTGGGTAACCACCCCAACCGAAACACCTGATTTTTGTGCGCATAGTTCGCCGGAATCAGTAGCTGATAACGAGGGTGGCACCGAGCAGGACCCCGGTTTGACCGGGGAAAACCACACGGTGTAAGTTACAACAGCAGCTTGAAACGCCGGGCCACAAGATCGCAAGATCGGGTGGCCGGATCGAGCAGCCACCTCAACCAAATCGGCTAGCGCCAGGGTGCTTCGTGCGCCCCAAAGCAAGCTGCTCAGGAAGAGGAGCACAAGAAGCGGACCCCGGTTTGACCGGGTGAAACGGAAAGTGTAAGTTAGACGAGTTGCCCCAAAGCAGAAACCGAAAGGTTGAAGCTGAGGTGTGCGTCTGATCCTTGAGAACTCAACAGTGTGCCAAAAGTCGACGAGATAATCAGTAACAACCCCGTCGATAACGACTCAGACTTCGGTCTGGGCCCTTATTGATGGAAATTTCGGCAATTTATTTGTCAGCAAGTAATTTGTCAGGTTACAAAACACGTTGTGGAAGACCAACCGATTAGATTCGGGGGACTTCCTAATTTTTCAACGGAGAGTTTGATCCTGGCTCAGGACGAACGCTGGCGGCGTGCTTAACACATGCAAGTCGAGCGGTAAGGCTCCTTCGGGAGTACACGAGCGGCGAACGGGTGAGTAACACGTGAGCAATC
>JBDSQP010000454.1:0-2752 GCA_039929755.1 Aeromicrobium sp.
CGTCATGGGCGTGTCGATCATCCCCGGATGCACCGAGTTGACCCGGACGCCGAACGCGCCGAGCTCGACCGCTGCTGCCTTGGTCATGCCACGGATCGCGAACTTGGTCCCGGTGTATGCCGTCAACGACGCCATACCCGCGAGCCCCTCCACCGAGGAGCAGTTGATGATCGAACCCTGTCGGCTCTGCTTCATCCCCGGTGCGACGGATTGCATCCCGAGGAAGCAGCCACGCATGTTGACCTTGACGAGCAGGTCGAAGTCGTCCAGCGGCATCGTGTCGACCTCTCCGAATCGCAGGATGCCCGCGTTGTTGACGAGTACGTTGATCGGTCCGCCGAGCAACTCGGCGGCCTCCGCGACCACTGCGGCCCACGATACCGGGTCGCTCACGTCGAGATGGCTGAAGTACGCCGCATCTCCGAGCTCCTCGGCAAGGGTCTTGCCGCTGTCGTCGGCGACGTCGGCGATGACCACCTTGGCACCTTCGCGTACGAATGCGCGCGCTATGGCCGCGCCCTGACCTTGGGCACCGCCGGTGATGATGGCGCGCTTGTCCGTGAGACGAGACATGTTTTCCTCCATGACTAGATTCTTCAAACCGATGTGCGGGTGGGGCAGGTTAGAGCGAAAGTATTGAGTCGGCCGCGAACGAGACCTCGGGATCGCGGCCGGCGAAGAAGCCGCCGAGAGTCTGATCGAGCTCTTCGGTCGACCAGATGTCGCCTTCGGTGTCGAATCGACGCTCGACGACAGGAGCAGCCATGAGCGCCACCATCCCTCCATAGACGACGAAGACCTGGCCACTGATTCGGGCGGCCGCGGGTGAGGCGAGGTAGGCGACCAGCGGTGCCACGTGATCCGGGCTGTAGGGATCGATCGCGCTCCCGGACTCGTCAGCACCGAACACCTGGGCTGTCATGGCGGTACGTGCCCGTGGACAGATGGCGTTGGCTCGCACACCGATGCGCGACAGTCCGCGCGCGGTCGAGAGGGTGAGCGCGGTGATGCCGGCCTTGGCGGCGGCGTAGTTGGCCTGACCGGGCGAACCGGTGAGGAAAGCCTCCGAGGCGGTGTTGATGATGCTGGCGTCGACCGTCCCGCCGGACTCCTTCGCCACCTGTTTCCAGTGGGCAGCGGCGTTTCGGGAGAGCAGGAAGTGGCCGCGGAGGTGAATGCGCACGACCAGGTCGAACTCCTCGTCGGACATGTTGAACAGCATCCGGTCGCGCGTGACCCCGGCGTTGTTGACCACGATGTCAAGGGAGCCGAAGGTTTCCAGAGCGGTTTGCATGATCAGGTTCGCGGTGGATGCTTCGCCTACGTCACCCGGTGCGACAACTACCTCGGCGCCAAGGGACTTGATCTCGGCGGCGGTCTCGTCCCCGGCTCCCGGAAGGTCGTTGAGCACCACGCGCGCGCCGGCACTCGCGAGCGCAATCGCCTCCGCGCGTCCGAGGCCCGCACCCGCACCTGTGACGACGGCGACCCGGCCCTCGAGAGACGTGTTTGCTCGCTGATTCTCGGTCATGCGTCGTTCACGATGCGCAGAGCTGACTTGGGACAGGCAGCAACGGCCTGCGTCACACGCGCACGATTTTCGTCGGTAACCGTCGGGTCCTCGACCTGCAGGTTGTCATCGTCGTCGAGGAGGAACACATCCGGCGCCATCGCCTCGCATAGAGCGTTCGACTCGCATACGTCGTAATCGACTTCAACCCTTGCCATCAGAATTCAGCCTCCTGCTTTGGGACCCAGAACTAGAACGTGTTCTAGTCTATCCCAGAGCCGTGAGTTTGGATATGGCCCAGTCACCCTGGCCGCGAGTAAGGGTGATGACCAAGCTGTTCCGGATCAGTTGCTGGTTCGCTTTCTTGCCTGTGCCGACGGTCGTCGTCTGATTCAGGAACACCAGCACCTTGGCCTTGTGCTCCGTCGCGTCGATGATCGCCGAGGACACCGCTACCGCCTGGAGCACGATCTTGTTCTTTTCAGTGTTGGTCTTGACCTGCGCCATCGTGGAGTCGTATTCCTTGCGGAAGGAAGGAGTCATTCGGGCGCGGGCGACTTCCATGTCGTTCGCCAAGGTCTTGTAGTCGTAGGACAAGGTGCGCTGGGCCAGATCCGCGGCCGAGACAAGCACCTCGGTCCTAGCGCTTGCGCCAACCAGGGAACCGCCCGGAGCAACCGCCGACGACTCGTGCTCAGCGCGCCACCACAACGACCCGACCCCCGCAGCAGCGAGGAAGACAAGAACGGCCAGCACCAACGTCAGGCGCGTCTGAACGAACGATCGAATGTCCTGAAGACTCGGGAGTATCGGCTTCGACGCAGTCTCTGACTTCTCGACGGCAACGTCCGGCTCGGCCTGAGGCTTCGGCTTGACCACGGCCACAGGTTTGGCCACAGGCTTGGATTCAGGCTCCGGCTGGGTTTGCGGAGTTATGTCCGACTGACAGAACCGGCAACGGATCGCAACAGCCTTGATGTTCTCGCCACAAAAGGGGCAGACGCGTTCGTCGCGCTTCAACTTCGCCACGGCTCAGCCCACAAACTCTAGTTGGGAGACAAGCCAGCGGCTGCCCTCTTTGACCATGGTCAATTTGATCCGCCAGGACCGGTCCTCGAACTCGCCCTTGGTTCCCTTGTTCTGGACCTTGCTGCCCGCCGCAACGAAGACGGACGCGGAGTCGGCATCGACCTCGCTCAGCCCGATCTCGTCGATGTGCCCCTTGGAGACCGACTTCTGACT
>JBDSQP010000455.1:0-13025 GCA_039929755.1 Aeromicrobium sp.
CTGCGCGCTCCTGGCAGACCGAAGCGCCGATGCGCATGCTCATGAACAACCTCGATCCCGAAGTTGCGGAGCGCCCCGAGGACCTCGTCGTATACGGCGGCACGGGCAAGGCCGCTCGCAACTGGGAATGTTACGACGCGATCGTTCGGACCCTGGAGACGCTCGAGGACGACGAGACGTTGTTGGTCCAGTCCGGCAAGCCTGTCGGCGTATTCCGTACGCACGAATGGGCGCCGCGCGTACTCATCGCCAACTCCAACCTCGTAGGCGACTGGGCGAATTGGCCCGAATTCCGCAAGCTCGAGTCCGAAGGCCTGACGATGTATGGCCAGATGACCGCGGGTTCGTGGATCTACATCGGTACGCAGGGCATCCTGCAAGGCACGTATGAAACCTTCGGCGCGGTCGCCCGCAAGTTCGCCGCCGAAGGCGGGCATGGGGTTGGTGATGGCACCCTCGCCGGAACACTCACCCTGACCGGTGGCGCCGGAGGCATGGGTGGCGCGCAACCACTCGCCGTCACGATGAACGAAGGCGCGGTGATTGTCGTCGATGTCGATGAGACCCGGCTCGAACGCCGCGTTAAACACGGTTTCCTCGACGAATACTGGACCGATCTCGACACTGCCGTCGCGCGTGCTCTTGAGGCCAAAGCCAACCGCCAACCCCTCTCGGTCGGCATCGTCGGCAACGCCGCAACCGTCTTCGCCGAACTGCTCGAGCGCGATGTCGCCATCGACATCGTCACCGATCAGACCAGCGCCCACGACCCTTTGAGCTATCTCCCTGAGGGCATTAGCGTCGCGGATTGGCATACAGAAGCGGCCCGGGATCCCGAAGGCTTCACGCTCAAGGCGCGCGCCTCGATGGCCAAGCAGGTCCGCGCGATGGTCGGCTTCATGGATGCCGGCGCCGAGGTCTTCGACTACGGTAACTCGATCCGCGAAGAGGCTCGCCTCGGCGGTTTCGACCGGGCCTTCGACTTCCCCGGGTTCGTTCCTGCCTACATTCGTCCGCTGTTCTGCGAAGGCAAAGGTCCCTTCCGGTGGGTCGCTCTCTCCGGTGACCCGGCCGACATCGCCGCAACCGACAAGGCCATCCTCGAACTGTTCCCCGAAGACGAGCACCTCGCCCGCTGGATCACCAAGGCACAGGAGAAGGTTCATTTCGAGGGGTTGCCGGCGCGAATCTGCTGGCTCGGCTACAAGGAACGCCACCTTGCCGGTCTGCGGTTCAACGAGATGGTGAAGTCCGGCGAGCTCAGTGCGCCGATCGCCATCGGCCGCGATCATCTCGATTCGGGCTCAGTTGCTTCGCCATACCGCGAGACTGAATCCATGGCTGACGGCTCCGACGCGATCGCGGACTGGCCGTTGCTCAATGCTCTTCTCAACACGGCCTCCGGCGCGACATGGGTTTCGATCCATCACGGCGGCGGAGTCGGTATCGGCCGCTCGATCCACGCCGGCCAGGTCATCGTCGCCGATGGCACGGACCTTGCAGGGCAGAAGATCGAGCGCGTCCTCATCAACGATCCCGGTACTGGCGTGATGCGCCACGTCGACGCCGGCTACGACCGGGCCAGGGAAGTCGCCCGTGATCGCGGCCTTCGTGTGCCGATGAGCGAGGCGCCCGTTGCCGAGCTGGAGGGTTGATGCTTCAGGAGATCGCCTCGATCGGGCGTGACTCGCATACCGGCGGTTATCGGCGGTATGCGTGGAGCAACGCTGACATGGCCTTGCGTGAATGGTTCGTGTCTTCGGCCCAGTCGCGGGGTCTCGACGTCCACGAGGACGGCAACGGTAACCAGTTCGCGTGGCGTCAGCCACGCGACGATCAGAACAGTGCGTGGAAGGGCTCCTCAGAACAAGGCAACGCCCTGATGATCGGGTCTCACCTCGACTCAGTTCCCGACGGCGGTGCGTATGACGGCCCCCTCGGCGTGGTCAGCTCGTTCGCCGCGCTCGACCTGCTCGGAGACCAGCCGCTGAACCGGCCCTTGGTGATCGCCAACTTCGCCGACGAGGAGGGCGCCCGCTTCGGCATCGCCTGTGCTGGCTCGCAACTCCTCACCGGTGCGCTTGACGCGGACAAGGCGCTTGGACTGAAGGACCGTGACGGCATCACGATGGCCGAGGCCCTCACTGACCGCGGCCGTGATCCGCGGGCCGTCGGCGCCGACCAGGATTTCCTCGCAAAGATCGGCACCTTCGTTGAGCTGCACGTCGAGCAAGGCAAGTCCCTGATTCATGCTGGCGATGCCGTCGGCGTCGCCTCCGCGATCTGGCCCCACGGACGGTTCCGCTTCGACTTCTGCGGCGAAGCCAACCATGCCGGCGCCACTACGATGGGGGACCGCAAGGATCCGATGATCGCCTATGCGGTGACGGTCCTCGCCGCTCAGCGTCTCGCCACCGAGTCGGGTGCGCGTGCGACGTTCGGCAAACTCGTCGTGGAACCAGGAGCCACCAACGCCATACCTTCGCGCGTGACGGCGTGGCTCGATGCGCGCGCGGCCGACGAACCGCAGTTGAACAAGATGGTCGACGAACTCGTTGCCGCCGCGACTGCGGCCTCGGACCGGACCACAGTCGAGTTCACCACCGAGTCCTACAGCCCCGCCGTCGATTTTTCCGTACCCCTGCGCGACCAACTTGCGGAGCTGCTCGATGCGCCAGTGCTTCCTACCGGTGCCGGCCACGATGCAGGCGTCCTGTCGGAGCACATCCCGACAGCAATGTTGTTCGTACGGAACCCGACAGGCATTTCGCATTCACCCGAGGAGTTCGCAGAGGACGCAGATTGCCAGGCCGGGGTTGTGGCGCTGGCCGAAGTCATCAAGGCCCTCGCATGATTGGCGGTGGGCAATGACGATCACCATGCCGGCCTTCGCGAACTGCCACAGCCATGCCTTTCACCGGGCGCTTCGTGGGCGAGCGAGCCGCGGCTTCTCAGCCACCAATTTCTCACCCACCACGTTTTGGGACTGGCGAGAGCAGATGTATGCCATTGCCGGAGTACTCGACCCTGACGTGATGTTCGACCTGGCGAAGGCGACCTACGGCGAGATGCGCCTCGCGGGCATCGGTGTCGTCGGCGAGTTCCACTACCTGCACCATGGCCCCGACGGCAAGCCATATGACGATCCGAACGCGATGGGCGAAGCGCTCATCGCCGCCGCCCGTGAAGCGGGAATCCGCATCTGCCTCCTCGACACCTGCTATCTGGCTGCTGGTTTCGGACGCGAGCCCGAAGGAGTCCAGCAAAGGTTCACCGACGGCTCGGCCGAGGCCTGGGCGATACGCGTCGGCGATCTCGCCTCGCGCTACGAAGGTTCCGAAGACGTCGTCATCGGCGCCGCGATCCACTCGGTTCGTGCCGTGCCCCCTGGCGAGTTGGCGACGGTTGCCGAGGCCTTGCCCGATGCGCCATTGCACGTACACCTCTCCGAACAGGCTGCCGAGAACGAAGAGTGCCTAGCAGCGACCGGCCTCACCCCGACGGCTTTGCTTGCCGAGGCCGGTGTGTGGACGAGCCGCACCACAGCGGTCCACGCGACTCACCTCACCAGCGGCGACATCCATACGATCGGCGAGGCGGCGTCCTATGCCTGCTTCTGCCCGACCACCGAACGTGAGCTCGCCGACGGGATCGGTCCCAGCGTCGGGCTGCGTGAAAGGGGAGCAAGGCTGACGTTGGGCTCGGACAGCAATACGGTGATCGACATGTTCGAGGAAGCGCGAGCCGTCGAGATGAACGAGCGCCTAGCGAGCGGGGTTCGCGGAGCGTGGAGCGCGGGTGAACTCCTCGAAGCCGCGACGACAACCGGTTATGAGTCCATGGGCTTCGCGACCGGCGACAAGATCGAACTGTCAGTTGATTCGGTACGCCTGGCCGGGGTCACCGAACCCCTCTGGGCCGCCACCGCCGCCGACGTCATCGAGCTCGCGCATATGGGAGGGCCGACAGACGTCGCCGAAGACTTGCGCGCCGCGATCGACGCGTGCTGGAGTCGCATATGAGTCTGCTCGTCACCAACATCGGCGAACTCGTGACGTGGGGCGAGGACCCGATCGTCAACGACGCCGCATTCGTCGTCGATCGGGGCAAGATCGCCTGGGTCGGCCGCCGCGTGGACGCACCCGCGGCCGATGCCATCAGTGATGTCGGAGGTGCCGCGGTCATTCCAGGCTTCGTAGATTCGCACAGCCACCTCGTTTTCGCCGGCGACCGTTCGGCCGAGTTCGAGGCCCGCATGACCGGCCAACCCTATGAGGCCGGAGGCATCCGCTCGACCGTCGACGCCACCCGCGCCGCGAGCGATGAACAGCTTTCGGCCTACGTCGCCCGACATCTCCTCGAGATGCGTGCTCAAGGCACGACGACCGTCGAGATCAAGAGCGGCTACGGCCTGACCGTCCTCGACGAATCCCGATCCTTGGCCATCGCCAAGCAATTCACGCCGGAGACGACATACCTTGGCGCCCACGTGGTGCCGACAAATATGGAAGTCGCCGCCTATGTCGATCTCGTGACCGGCCCGATGCTTGAGGCGTGTTCCCCGCACGCGCGGTGGGTCGACGTGTTCTGCGAAGACGGTGCCTTCGATGCCGACGCCGCGAAGACGGTTCTCAAGGCCGGTATGGGCGCCGGCCTCTTGCCGCGCATCCATGCCAATCAGCTCGGCCATGGCCCGGGCGTCCAGGTTGCCTGCGAAGTCGGTGCGGTGGCCGCCGATCACTGCACCTACCTGACCGAGGTGGACATTTCTTCTCTGGCCGACGCCGGTGTCGTCGCCGGCCTTCTGCCCGGTGTTGAGTTCTCCACCCGGTCGCCATACCCCGATGCCCGCCGACTCCTCGACGCCGGTATCACCGTGTCCATCGCGACCGATTGCAATCCGGGCAGTTCCTATACGTCATCCATGCCGTTCTGTATCGCCATCGCGGTGAGGGAGATGAATATGTCTCCGCGCGAGGCGCTCTGGTCGGCCACGTTGGGCGGAGCGGCGTCACTCAGAAGGGACGACATCGGCCACCTGACCGTTGGCGCGACGGCCGACTACGCGGTGCTCGACGCCCCAAGCTTTGTCCACCTCGCCTATCGGCCGGGCGTCCCGCTCATTGCTGCGGTGAGTTAGGGCAGTGCCAAAACGCTCCGCCTGACCGATGTGAGCAGGCGTCAAGCACGGTCGGCTCGATGCCGATGCCGATGCCGATGCCGATGCCGTCGATGCGGTGCTCGGTGCCGCAGGTCATCGCGTCCCACGCCGGCGCCACGACCCGTACGACCGCGAGCCTGTTCGCGATCCAGCGCGGTCTGCTTCTTGAAGAGCAGTCAGTGTCCCGCAAACATGAGGAAAACACCGCATGATCGGAGGCGCTCTCGTTCCTAGGCTGATTAGAAATCAACCAAGGAGATGAGTGAGATGCCAAAGTCACCAAAGAGACTGCTTCGCATGTCAACCTTCAGGGTCCGGTCCAGGCATGGTCCGAAGACATCGACGGCTACACCGTGCACATCGTCAAGTTCTCAGAGGATGTTGATGGGACTGCATTGACCAAGGGGTTGCCCGATGACCGTCGCCAGTGCCCGCATTGGGGCTACGTCGTCAGTGGCACCCAGACATACCGCTTCGCCGATCACGACGAGGTCTTTGAGGCAGGCGATGCCTTCTACTGCAACCGGGACACTCCCCGTTGGCAAGTGCCGGAAGTGAATACGTGATGTTCAGTCCGACCGCGGAACTTGGGCTCACCGAGGAAGCGATGATGAGGAACATGCAGGCGTTGCAGGGAGCCTGACTAGGGCCAGAATGACGGTCAGTGGGCGCCGACGTAGAACCACTGTCCGTCTTCGCGGACGAACTGGCTGACTTCGTGCTGCTCGCCCGGCCCGTGCGGATGCCGGTAGAACGCGCGAAACGAGACGATGCCGTCCCTGTCGAGGAGCCCACCGCGTTCGGTTCGTTCGATGTCCAGCCGATACCACTTTGTTGTCGGATCGAGTTCCAGAGCCTTTGGGCGGGTGCTCGGATGCCAGGTCTTCAGCAGGTATGTCGGCTGGCCCACGGTAAAGGCGGTGAACCGCGAACGCATGAGGCCCTCGGCGGTCGGCGCGTTTCGCTCACCACAAAGCAGGGGACCGCAACACGCACCGAAAGTGTTTCCACTCAGGCACGGGCAGCGGTCCTCTGCTTTGCGTATGTCAGGGCTTCTTCTCGTCGTTGGTGTCAGTCGGGGGACCGCCCTCTTCGACCCATTCGTCGAGAGCGTCCTCGTCGGTCACCTGTGCGTGATGCTCGACATCGGGGAGATGCTCGGCTGCAACCTTGTCGGCGCCATCGCTGACTTCCTCTGCCGACGGCGTGGGATTCGTCAAAGGCACGGCATCTTCGGACACTGGGTCGGGAACTGGCGAGTCCTCGACGGCAACGACCTCGGCAACTGGCTCGGCAACCGGCTCGGGATCCTCTTCGACGACAGCCTCCTCGACGGTGGCTTCTTCGATTGGCTCAGCCGGGGCAGCATCGGTATTGACCGGCCCAACATTGGCTTCAGCGGCCGCAGCCTTGTCGTCGGCGGAGAGGTCCGCGACCGGGGCTTCATCAGCGGCGGGTTCGGCCGCGGGTTCGGCGGCAGGTTCGGGCGCGGCTTCCTCGACAACTTCAGTTGCGGCGGCAGCGGTCGCAGCCTCGGCCTCGGCGACAACGTCGGCTGTAGCTCCAGGCTCAGCCTCCGGCTCAGCAGCGGCGGGTTCGACAGCGTCCGGTTCAGCTTCAGGCTCTACCGCTGCAGGGACCGTCACCGGGCGCTTGACCGAAGCCAGCAGCATCTGCGCGACATCGAGCACCTCGACCTCTTGGCGGGCCAGTCCTTCGGACTGCTTGAGGGTCAAACCGTCGTCGAGCATGGTCCGGCAGAACGGGCAGCCGACGGCGATCTGGTCGGCGCCGGTCGCGATGGCTTCCTCGGTGCGGTTGACGTTGATGCGGCTTCCGATTGTCTCTTCCATCCACATACGTGCGCCACCAGCGCCACAGCAGAAACTCTTCTCGGAGTTGCGGGGCATCTCCTTGAATGTCGCACCCGGTATGACCGAGAGCAACTCGCGGGGCGGTTCGTAGACCTGGTTGTGGCGGCCGAGGAAGCACGGGTCGTGATAGGTGATGGTCTTGCCCTCGACCTTGGGTCCGGTCGGTGCGACCGGTGTGAGCTTGCCTTCGCGCACGAGCCGGTTGAGCAGCTGAGTGTGATGCACGACCTCGAGTTCGACACCGAAATCGGCGTACTCGTTCTTGAGTGTGTTGAAGCAGTGCGCGCAGGTCGAGACGACCTTCTTGACCTTGGTCTCCTTGAAGACTTCGGCGTTCTGCTGCGCAAGTTGAGCGAACACGATCTCGTTGCCGGCGCGACGTGCGGGGTCGCCTGTGCAGGTCTCGCCATCTCCGAGGACGCCGAACGTGACGCCTGCCATGTTGAGGAGCTCGGCAACAGCCTGGGTGGTCTTCTTTGCGCGGTCTTCGTATGCACCGGCGCAACCGACCCAGAACAGCCATTCGACCGAGTCGAGGTCCTCGATGTCGCGGCCGACCTGCTTGACCTCAAAGTCGAGTCCCTTCGCCCAGTCCATACGATTCTTGGGGTCCATACCCCACGGGTTGCCCTTGCGCTCAAGTCCCTTGAAGATGTTGTTGAGTTCGCTCGGGAAGTTCGACTCGACAAGGACCTGATAGCGGCGCATGTCGATGATGTGGTCGACGTGTTCAATGTCGACGGGGCATTGCTGAACGCACGCACCACAGTTCGTGCAGGACCACAGAACATCCGGATCGATGACGCCGTAAGAGTCGGCGTCGCCGATAAGCGGGCGCTCGACTTCCTTGAGAACGGTCTCCGAAAGGCCGGCACGTCCCTTCTCGTCGGCGAGTGTGTTGGGTGCCTTGGCGAGCGCGTGGTCACGCAGATCCATGATGAGCAACTTGGGGCTCAGCGGCTTTTCGGTGGCCCAGGCGGGGCATTGGCTCTGACAACGTCCGCACTCAGTGCAGGTGGAGAAGTCGAGCAGACCCTTCCAGCTGAAGTCCTCGACCTTGCCGACGCCCAGGCGCTCGAAGTCCTCCTCGGGGAGGTCCTCCATCGTCTCGATGTTGAGAGGCTGGCCATGAATCATGAGCGGCTTGACCGCACCCAGTGCGACGGGGCTGCGCTTGAACATGATGTTGATCGGTGCGATGAAGATGTGGAGATGCTTGGAATTCAGCACCAGAATCAGGAACACCAGCATCACGCCGATGTGGAGCAGGAGGCCGACGTGCTCGAGGGCAGTGATCGTGTCCTCTGAGTAGTTGTCGAAGATCTTGCCCAGGCCGATTGAGATGAAGGCGCCGTTCTTGTACGGCAGATTGCCCGCGGCCGAGGCTGCACCACGGAAGAGGAACATCGTCCAGAGGACGTTGACGATCATGCCGAGTACGACCCAGGCGCCGCCGAGGTGCGAGCCCTTGAAGCGGGAACCGCGGCCGAGCTTCTTCGGGGAGTTCTTGAGCCGGATGATCGCGAACGTGACCAGGCCGAAGAAACACATCATGCCGATGAAGTCCTGCAGGAAGCCCAGGATTGCCCAGTGTCCGACGAGGGGAATGGCGAACTTGGAGTTGAAAAGGGCGCCGTAGGCCTCGACATAGACCGTGGCGAGGATCAGGAAGGCGTACATCACGAAGAGGTGGGCGGCGCCGGGGATCGACCATTTGAGCAACTTCTTTTGACCGAGGACCTCGACCAGTTGGGTCTTGATGGCGGTGCCGGTTCGCTTGGTGACGCCCTCGATGCGGTCCGGTGCGGGCTGGCCACTGGATATGTGTCGCCAAAGGAACAACACGCGCTGTCCGGCAAGACTCAAGGTGATGGCCGTCATCACGAGACCGATAACCAGGACAACCTTCATAGGACTCTCCAAACCTGCCGGCAAAGTCGCCGGATTCACCTCGTCACAATTGGCCCGATGCTACTACACGGGCCTGCTGTGAAAAGCCGTGCCTGCGGCGAAAGGCGTGGTCACACCCCATAGGTCGCCCGCTCGGCGCGCACCGGTATCAGGGGTATGGCGATGAGCGGGAAGATGGCAACGATGGTGAAGCCGAAGGCATACCCGTGGCCGGCGATGGCGGCGCCGATCAGGGGAGGAACAGCAGCCGAGGCCAGGAACTGTCCGGTGTTCTGGGTGCCCATGGCGCGGCCGGACCAGTAGGGGCCGCCGATCTCGGCGACCGAGGTGAACGCCAGACCGTTGTCGGCGACAGTCACGATCGAGGCGATCACGAGCAGGGTGATGGCGAGAGCCGTGCCTTCCATCAACCCGAGCGCCGCCATCGACAGGGCCGCGGCGATCGCGACCGTCCGCATCGGTCCCAGCCGGCTGCCCACTCGGTCGGACCAGGCCCCGGCGCCGACCCGACCGAGCGCGCCAAGCACCTGGATGGCTGCGACTAGAGTGCCGGCGGCGAACGTCGACCAGTCCTTCTCGCTGATGAGCCAGACCACGGCATACGTCCATACGGTGAATTGGGGGATGACCAGCAGCATCGAGGCGGCGTGGATGCGCCACAGCCGGCCGTCGCGCGTGTAGGGATTGACGAGGTGACCGAGGTCGGATGCTTCCTGCCGGGTCGGGCGAGGCGGGTCGACGATCAGGGTGGCCGAAAGGACGAGCGACACGGCGCAGAAAGCGGCCGGCACGAGTAATGCCGTTTGCAACCCATACCTTCCGGCCGTCACCGGAATGATGAGCGCCGCGACACCGACGCCGAGAGGCTGGGCCATTTGCCGGATACCCATGGCAAAGCCGCGGCGATCAGCCGGGAACCAGCCGACGACGACGCGACCGCTCGCAGAGTTGACGCTGGCCCCGCCCATGCCGCCCAGGAACATGAAGATCGCGAGCCCCGCGTATGAAGAGGAGAAGGCCGCGCAGAAGGCGCCGATCGTGATCAGTGCCATGCCGGCCGAGATCGACTTGCGTTCACCGATCCGGTCGACGACGGCACCCCAGGCGATGAGGGTCAGCATCATGCCGACCAGGGGAGCCGAGGCAATGAGGCCGGCATGGAAGAGCGACAGGCCGCGCGTGAGGTGGAGCAACGGGATCAGGAACGGCGCCGCACTGACGAAGACCGTTCCGGCGATCTGGCCCGACATGGCCACGGCCAGCATGAGCCAGCGATTGGGCACTCGCTGATCGGTCATCTGTCCACATCCTGATACAAATCGTCTCAGGATTCAGGATACTCCTGAAGGCGGGAAGGGACCTAGTTGAGGGTTGCGCCGCCCAACTCGTAGGCAACGACCGGTTTGTGGATGCCCTTCAGCTGGAGTTCGCCGATCGACGTGGCCTGCACCTCGTTCTTGACGAGCAGCCACGTCGCATAGCTCATCAGCGTCCGGCCGGGCTCGCACGCGGTCTGAAGACGAGCAGCGAGGTTGACGTGCTTGCCGAGAGCGGCGTACTTGATCCGTTCGGGCGACCCGAAGTTGCCGACCGTCACGACTCCGGTGTTGATACCCATACGCACGCGCAGAGTCTCGGTTATTCCGGCATCGCGCCAACGCTCGTTCAATGAGTCCATCACCTCGTGCATTTCGCTCGCCATCGACACCGCGCGCAGCGCGTGATCCCGGTCAGAGGTGGCGTGCGGGGCACCGAAGAGGATCAGCAACGCATCGCCCTGCAGTTCGTCAACGGTGCCCTGATGTCTGCGGGCGATCGACGTCATCTCGGAGAAGTACTCGTTGAGGACGAGGGCGAGATCCTCGGGCTCGAGCTCTTCGGCGATGTCAGAGAACCCGACGAGGTCCGAGAAGAACACGGTGATCCTGCGACGCATGTGTCCGTCATAGAGCGCGCCCGTACCGGACATGATCCCTTCGACGACCTCGGCGGGAACGTACTTCGAGATCAGGTTCGTGGCCTGGTTGAGCTTGAGGTTGGCCTCGGCCAAGCGGCGCTGCTGCAGCCTCCACGCCGAGACGACCAGGATCGCGCACACAAAGCCGAAAATCGTGTAGCCGACCGTCATGAAGGTCATCGCGGCGACGAATCGGCCGTCGTTCTGGATGTCCAGATTGCGGTCGGTCACGATCGGTGCGAACTTGGTCAGGCCTATTAGTGGGGCGCTGGCTGCCGCGACGACCAAGGTGACGGCGAGGATCAGCGTGAACCAGGCGAGCCTTGCATCGAAAAGGATGGCAGCGCCGAAGAGGACCACCGGTCCCCACGCGACCAACGAGCTCGACTGAACGCCGAACAGATAGACGAAGTAGCCGCCGAGGATCGTGTACGGGACTCCCCAGAAGTACACCGTCCAACGACCCTCGCCACCGATTCGTATGGAGATCAGGGCAGCCACGAGTGCGACTACGGCCATGATCGAAATCGCGCCCATCACCAGGTTGAATCTGGTCATGTCGATCCAGCCGAGGGGTGCGAGCAGAAATTGGCCAAGGATCAAGGCGACGAGGTTGAAAGGAATGCCGAAGATGCAGGTGATGAGCACGGTCTTGCGACTGGTGGTCCATGCATCGAATTCGATAAATCTCTCGACCAGCGTCATGTCCAGCCTTCTCGCTAGGCTCGGTTACAACATGTCTGAGCTCTTAGGCTACTCCCGGAGAGCCTTCAGACGAGGGGTTTCTTCATCCCCGTATGACTGGGCTCAAAGCCCAGTCGCCGGTAGAACTCGTGAGCGCGCAACCGCTGCTTGTTGGTCGTGAGTTGCAGTCGAGCCGCCCCGCGACGAACGGCTTCGGCCTCGATCTGTTTCATGAGTTGGCGGCCGATCCCCTGACCCCGAAACGCCGCAGACGTGCGGACCGATTCGATTTGGCAGATGAGGCCGCCGTCATACAGGAGGACCCGCAGCCAACCGAGGTGCGGCGTCGTGGGGCGGATGACGAGAGTCGTCACCGGGTCAGGGCACCAACCGAGGCCAACGCTTCGCGAAGCAGGGAACCGCGGCCGCCCTCCATGTCATTGAGGACCTCGTCGCTCGCGGCCTCTTCGGGAGTCAGCCAAGTGAGCTCGAGGGCATCCTGGCGGGGTGCGCAGTCGCCGGTGACCGGGACGACATAGGCGAGAGCGACGGCATGCTGGCGCGGGTCATGCAAGGGGGTTACTCCGGGCAGTGGGAAGTATTCGGCGACCGAAAACGGCACGGTACTCAACGGGAGTTGCGGGAAGGCAGTCGGACCAAGGTCCTTCTCGAGGTTGCGCAGGAGAGCTTCACGCAGGGACTCGCCGTGGAAGACGCGCCCCGACACGAGCGTGCGCGTGAGCTCGCCGGTGGTGGCCGATCCGCGTAGGAGTACGCCGACGTGCTCAACCATCCCCAGCGAGTTGATCCGCACCGGAACGGCTTCGACATACAGAATCGGCACCCGTGCACGCGACTCATCGAGCGCGATATCGGAGAGCCAGCCGGGATTGGGGTCGGGAGTTCGTAAGGATGGCATGTCGGCATTCTCTCAGTTGTTGGGTTTTATGGATGACCGAATCGCCCGACCAGGATGCGAGGGCAAGATCCAAGATCTGGCCCCTTGAGCACCTGAAATCGGCGGGAATTGCCCGAATGGGGTGCTAGCCCGGCCAAATCTCGGGGACTCCGATGGTGGCTGTAGTCTTGCCTCACACGACAGGGGAGCGCCTTGCAGAGGGTGCTGAGAGTGCGGATTCGCCGCAGACCCTTGAACCTGCTCCGGTTAGTACCGGCGAAGGGAGTCCACATGACAACATCTGTGCACCCATCCAAGGTTCGCGAGTTATTCGCGTACCGAACCATCGATCTCATCACTCTCACGACGCTCGGAGTTGCCTTCGGCGTAGTGTTCTGGGGCTGGGACAAGCTCTACCCGCACATCAACCTCGCGGCAGTCATCAGTTATCCGCCGGCGACGGGTCTCCTCGTTGGCCCATGGCTGATCGCCGGAATCGTAGGCGGACTGGTGATCCGCAAGCCGGGTGCCGCGCTGGCC